>JAJYPT010000200.1 GCA_021795135.1 Actinomycetes bacterium | reverse complement strand
GTTTCCAGCTGCAAGAGCAGGTGCCATTTTCCAACTTGCCATTAGCAAAGGAAAGTTCCAAGGAATAATTTGAGCAACTACACCAAGGGGTTCGTGAAAATGATATGCAATGGTATCTTCATCTATTTCAGATATTGTTCCTTCTTGGGCTCTAAGAACTCCTGCAAAATAGCGGAAATGATCAATAGCTAGGGGAAGATCTGCAGCAAGGGTTTCTCTTATTGGCTTGCCATTATCCCATGTTTCACAAACAGCTAACATCTCCAAATTAGCTTCCATCCGGTCTGCAATTGATAACAAAATGTTAGAACGTTGGGTTATGGATGTCTTAGCCCAAGAATCTTTGGCTTTGTGGGCAGCATCAAGTGCTAATTCAACATCAGCTTCTGTACTGCGCGCAACTTCACAAAAAGGTTTTCCATTGACTGGTGAAATGTTTTCAAAGTAATCTCCCTTTACAGGAGCAACCCATTCTCCACCGATGAAATTTTCATATCGGGATTTAAAACTAGCGGGAGATCCAGTTGAGTTAGGTGGTGCATAAATAGTCATTTTGTCCTCCTGGTCACAAACGTATCGGATAAAGATCCGGATAGAAAACCTTTAGTTTTCTTATAATCCTAAAGTGTAATAGATGATTCAGTGAGAGTCTATAACATTATCCAAACAATAAATAACAGCTGTTTTTATCTTAATTATTAGAAAGTTTAAAAAGTAAAAAGAATTTATTGTTGGAACATAAATTGATTACAAAATAGGACAATACGAGATCAAATCCTCAGTTTATATATGATAATAAAAATGCTATTTAGAAGAGACTATTTTTGAGTATCTATATTTCTACCTGGTGTTTTATAGGAATCTTTATCTAGGAATAATTCTGTGAGGTTACTTTGGTAACGCCAAGTGCTTTTTTATCTATAATATATTAGACAAATGAATCCATCTACTTATATAGGCATAAACGAATATATTATTGTCCAAATAATTTTGTAATAAATCCCAAACTAATATTTTATTTGGGAGTTTGAAATCTGTATTTCTATAAAAGATCAAAAACATTTACAAAGATCAAAAAACATTCAAAATAAATTGTTTAGTTTGGACCATTTCAACGTAAATGATTTTGATTTCGATAAAGCAACAACAGTGATAAGTTATGGATATGCAATCAAATGATGTAGTAGACATGGTAGGTCACGATTGTGCTTGGGCAGCTGAATTAATGCAAAAGCGTCGTAACAATTATGCGTCTTATTCTCCTGTTTTTTGGCATCAATCACCAAAAGCTAAGTCTTTGCATGTCGAATCCCTACATCATCAAATTGTTCGAGAAAACATCATCGCTAGACGAACAGGACATGGATTTATTATTGCCGAATTGCGTCATCTACAGGGATTTGTTGATGATTTTGCTGTAGATGAAGACAGCAGGTGGGATGACGAGGGACGCGAACTGCTATTTAATGCTTGGCATAGGCTTATAGCAAAAGGTGCGACTTCGTTGACCATAGTTAGTGCAAAGCGTGATGAAGCTAAAAATCGCTTAATAGATTCTGTTGGACTTTCTTTGATTCAGCAATGGTGGGTTAAGTCTGTTATGCCAACAGGAGATGATAAACGACAAGATGGTCCTATAGAGGATAAGGGTTTTAATGGATATTTAGGCCCAACTCCGCCTATTTATGATCCAGGAGGGTCTGTGCTTCTTGTTAGAGACATAAAGGATAAGACATCTTTGGAAGACATAGAAAAACAAGGATCTCGATGGGGAGCAGTTTTGATAGTTGTTAGCCAAACCCCTAATAGTCCAAGAATAGGTGAACTTGAAAAAAAGGGATACGAAGTTGCACCTGAGTGGTTTGCAGGAAAACCTTCTTGATAATTAGTTAGCTATTGCTATAGACAAAATCGAGAATAAGCTTGGCTTGTAGTTTAAGTTGTTCAATGTAGGAGTTGGACTATATCTCCAATTACTAAGATGCTAACGAGGATTATAACTGCTAGATATATTATTGTCATCTGCCAACGGTATCTATAATCAGCTACCCAAAACCTTCTGATTCCTTTTACGTCGAAAAAAATAGCTATTAATCCCACAGGAATACCAATAGAAGGACCTAATCCAGCAGTGGCTCCTAGCCCAAGGGCTGGAAGTACGAAGGGTAAAATAACATAGCTCAAAGTACACCTTAGACCAGAAATAACCATTGCAAAGCTAAATAATCTTTGAGCTGATTCTTCTTTAGCTGCTATATCGGCTTTGTCTTGAGTTGTGGTTTGGTCAATATCTGGGATTCTCAACAACCGTCTTACAGCAGCATCGGCATTAGTGGAGTTGGAGGTATCAGTCATTACTTTTATTATAATCCTAGAAATTTATTTATACATCATCGGGACAATTTCAAAAATAAAATATTTCAACTCTTACCAAGGATAGATCCTTTGGCAGATGCTTAGCGAAAATTAATTATCATAATAAATTTAATATATTTTCGACATTTTATAAGAGGTATCGACTACTTTAGGTCTATAAAATTATCTTTTTTAATTTTTCAAACGACTATGGCTAATTCTGTAAAACCTATTGTTTATATAAAAAATTTTATTGGATTAGGAGAAGGTCTTTTACCAATTAAAGAATTCTCCTCTCCAACAGATGCAATTGCATCTGTATATAAAACAATTTGGATCCGTAGAGACAACGCTAGTAGCCCACTTGTTCAAATATTTCTTATGGGACTCATCAGTGGATACTTGAGCTATGGAGTATCCAATGCAACTGCTGCATTATTTAGGGATTTGGCAATAATTTTTCTTATTAGCCATGAAGCAAGTGGGCCCCCAACAGTTTCTAAAGATAATGAACAGATAAGGATTTGGCCACTTGATGCTAAACAAGTCATAGCAGCTAGATCTAAATTTGCAACAAATCTTATTTGGCTTTATGTAATTGGATCTTTTGGGGGAATGGCGCTAAATAAATCTCAAACTTTATTTAGCGATGCTTTACAAGCTATCTGTATTGGTTTAGTAAGTATTTTTTTAGCTGCTTGGTTATCTACAAATCCAAACATTCGTAAAATAGCTATCAAATTATCTATAGCCTCTTTTGTGGGTTGGCAATTGAAAAATTCAGTTCAAAAAATACTTTTTAGTTTCTTTGGACCCTTTTCAGGTCTTGATCTTTTAGCTATTGGCACTATATTGAGTCCAATTTTAGCTTTTATTTTCTATTATCTGGCTTTGCGGTCCCAAAGACTTGATTTTTCTTTGCCTAAATTGAGGCGAAAAATATCTATTCCTTGTGTGGGAGGATGGAAATATCCTAGTTTGTCTTGGGTAAGTGCTGTATTTGAAGAACGAGTGGGCCTAGCTAGTTTATTTTTCTTTATAGTTTTGGTTCTAAGTGCTCAAGAAATGGAAATTTTTAGATTTAGCTTAAAAAATACTTTGTTGTTAAAGATGCCAAAGCAAAGCTTGTTTATGCCTGCCAATACTGCTCTAGTATTAGCAGTATT
>JAJYPT010000199.1 GCA_021795135.1 Actinomycetes bacterium | reverse complement strand
CTATAAGTATAAATCTATAACTATAAAGTATCTATTCATACTTTATAGTTATAGATTTATTTAGTTTTAGGACAAATATAGCTTTATTTATATGTTTGCCTATATCGAATAGATCTTGTTTTGGCAAGGTTTATTTAGTAATTGAAAATGGTATAAGTACTAATAAGTAATAATTATAATTAAAATCCTAGAAATAAAAAGTTTCTCCAGTAAATAAGTGTACAATCATTTCTACAGGAGATATCTAAGCTAATGAGCTGAGTGAAGTTCTCCTAAGGTTTGAAAGTTTTTAATAGTTATTTTTACTTGCTAAAGGAGGACTGATGAAGTCAATGCAAGCAAATTTGATTTTAGATTCTCACCACAATTCTGATACTCCTAAGACTAATTCTCAACCTTTTCCTATAAAAACTAGAGAATTCAAAATAGAAAATGAAGAAGTTTTAGTTTATGGTCCTATCAAAATTTTAGAAGATCAACGCCGTTGTTATAAAAATAACGAATTAATTGAATTGACTCGTAGGGAGTTTAATTTACTAACGGCTTTAGTTGAAAACTTGGGTCGGGTATTGAATAGACGTCAGTTGTTGAAAGTAGCTTGGGAGAATAGTCATATTTCAACCAAAACTATTGATGTTCATATCGCTAATTTGCGAAAAAAATTAGGAGAAGAACTTCGAATATCATCTCTTAGAGGAATAGGATATCGTCTTGAGCCCATTTGTAGTTAGACTTTATTAATTTTTTATGTTAAATAAAATTTTTCAAATTTAGTATAAACCTGGCTACAAGATATTATAAATTCAGTGAAACTATCGCCTACTCGTAAAACTGACTATGGTATTAGAGCTCTTTTGTATCTAGCTCAGACTCTAGATAGATCAGTCAAAGCAGAAGAGGTGGGAGCAGAAATGGATATTCCCACCAGTTTTTTGAGACAAGTTCTTCAAGACTTACAAAGAGTGGGTATGGTTAGTTCACGCTCAGGTCCAAATGGTGGTTATTTGTTATCAAAAGATCCCGAACATATTTCAATTTTAGAAATAGTTGAAGTACTTGAAGGATCTCCCTATATTAAAGAATGCGCCCTAAGAGGTGGACCTTGTAGATGGGAACAAGTTTGTGCCCTACATTGGATTTGGGGATCAGCCCAACAAGCTTTAATTGAACGTTTGGAAAAAGCTACTCTTTTAGATTTAGTTCAAGAAGATAAAGCAATCAAAGATGGTACCCGAGTAGCACCAGTTGACTCTCACCGCAGAATAAATATTCCTACATAATAATTCTATAAGTATAAATCTATAACTATAAAGTATCTATTCATACTTTATAGTTATAGATTTATTTAGTTTTAGGACAAATATAGCTTTATTTAGCATTAGAGTGATTTCGTCGTCCCGTGATCTTTCTGCTATTTATTATTCTCAGTTATTTAGATATTTAATATCTACTTTTTACTTAAAGTATTGAAAAATGCTTTTTCTTTTTACTTAGTCAAAAAGAAATTTACCTATAAAGCCCTAAAAATAGTATTTATATCTAGCATTTTATAGCATTTTTGTATTTTGTAATCTTTTTAATTTAACCTTTTCTAAGCGCAGTTAATTAATTTTTCTTACCTTATCTTTAATTTTCCATAACTTAACTTGACTTAGTGGAAAATTAGTTCAAGAATCGAATATATGCTTACGAGCTAAGTAAGTAAAAAGCAATTAAAGTGCCAAAGGGGAAAAGTTGAGTTCAAAACAAAAAGTGCCTCCTGGTAGTGGGTCCAATAAAGGAGATCCACCAGGGAAAGGGCAAATGATAGGTGCGTTGGTTTCAGTTGTAGCAGGAGTTGCTATTGTAGGTTTTTTTGTTTATCTACTAAATGTATTAGCTTTGCATCCTCCTGTACTTAAAGCCACTCAAACAGCTAGTACTTCTAAATTGGTAAAAGCTTCTTTGAATATAGCTACTTATCCAGACAGTATGGCTGGAGAACATGGAAAAAGTGGGGGAGCCCATCCAAATTGGGTCAGTTATGGTCCAACTACTAATTTTTCAGTTCCAGCTCATGCTTTGGTAACTGTAACGATTAGAAATTATGACACTGCTACTACTTTGAACAATCCATTTTTTGGTCAAGTTCAAGGAACCGTAGGACAAAGTGCCAAAGTTAATGGTAAGACTTTCAAACTATTGTCAGGTACAGCTGTTGCTCATACTTTCACAATCCATATGTTCCCTAGTTCTTCTCAGCCCAATTTGGATGTCAATGTTCCGTTGTTGGGAGTATCTCCTAGTGCCCCAAATCTTAGTAATGGGTATCCAAAGCCGACAGTAACTACCTTTCAGTTCAAAACTGGAGCACCAGGTCGTTATATCTGGCAGTGTTTTGACCCTTGTGGGGGAAAGCAATACTATCGAGGATTCGGTGGACCTATGTCAACTCTTGGTTATATGGCAGGAACACTTACAGTAGTTGGAGGAAATGCCGGTGCATAAATTATCTCAAGATATGAAAAAACTTCTAGTTATGTGGGCAGTAGCAACTGCGGCGGGAATCTTTTTTATACTAAATATTCATAAAATTTTTCCTACAATGTTGCCCCCAGAAGCTACACATCAAGCACATAGTGTGGACTTTACTCTTGGTTTTTTCACAGTTTTAGCAGTACCAATAGCTATGTTTGTTTGGCTGTTGGCAGCTTTTATGGTGGTAAAGACTGGTTCTAGGGAATTCCCAGATACTGAAGGTCCAGCCATACATGGAAATGCAAAAATACAAACAGCTTGGTTAGCATCTACTGCGTTGTTGTGTGTGGGTTTGGTTGTTTATGGCCTAGCTTTACTACCTAGTGTCTATACTCCAAGACCTGGCAAAAACCTAGTGGTAGATGTAGTAGGAAGCCAGTGGCAATGGGCATTTAAATATCCTCAATATCACAATATTGAAACCACTACTTTGAGACTTCCACTCAATCAGCCGGTAACTTTTGATGTTCATTCTGTAGATGTTATCCATTCTTTTTGGGTTCCAGCTTTTGGTATCAAAGTAGATGCTAACCCAGGAGAGATAACTACTGCTTATGTTCAGCCACGAGTAGCTGGAACTTATACCGTAAGGTGTGCCGAACTTTGTGGTCTATATCATGCTTATATGCAAGCTCCTGTGAAGGTAACTAGCAGCAGTGCTTTTTCATCATGGGTAGCAGCTAAAGAAAAAGGAGTTGCATAAATGACTCAACAAATATTTTGCTTCAAATCTTTCAAACAATTAGGGGGGTGGAGATAAATGGCTACAACTGAAATGGTTTCTAAACATGATCATACTCATGATGATGGAGCACCAAAAAGAAACAAATACAGCCGAAGCATCCTTACAGGAATTTTAGGTGGTTTAGTCGGAATAGTTATCGGTGTTTTGATAGCTAAACTGCTCATTGGCTCAGGTCATGCAAGTGGTGCATATGTTACTTATCACAAAAATGACGTTGTCTATGGTGGACTTATTGGATGGTCATTTGGTTTTTTGGTTGGAATGGG
>JAJYPT010000198.1 GCA_021795135.1 Actinomycetes bacterium | reverse complement strand
CTCTAGTACCATTTTGCGACTATCAGCTACTCTTTTTGATTCAGTTTTGATTACCATATTGGGTTCAACTTTTCTTGAACAAGACGGTACTAAAGTTCGAGATCCTTCTACTTCAACCATACAAAGTCGGCAAGTATTGACTGGAGTTAGGTTTTCAAGGTAGCAAAAAGTAGGAATATCTGCACCTGCTTTTCGACAAGCATCTAACACGGTCGATCCTTCTGGAGCTACAACTTCTTTGCCATCAATATTTACTTTGAGAGATCTTCTAATTTTTAGTGCAACAGGCTCCACTGCCAGCTCCTTTTAGTTTTCTACCAGATTGAGTTTATAAGCTGATTCGATAGCATTAGCTGCAGTTTGGCCAAGACCACAAATAGATGAATCTCGCATTACGGTCCCAAGTTGACTTAGTAAAGATAACTCATCTGAGCGAGTGCCAAATGGCTTATTTTGAACTAAGCGAGATAATAATTCTTCTTGTCGCACAGTTCCAACCCTACAAGGAACACATTGTCCACATGATTCGTCTCGAAAGAACTGTGCTATTCGAAGCAAAATTTGGGACATGTTGATTTCGCTATCAAATACCATTACCACTCCAGATCCCAAAGTAGTTCCACTTTGGCGAGTTGCTTCTAAAGAAAGGGGCAAGTCTAATTGATCTGGGGTTACGAAAGAACCAGCTGCTCCACCTAATAAAATCGCCTTTAGGGTTTTTCCTTTTTGTATTCCTCCCCCAAGTTCTAATAGCTCTCTAAGAGTGATGCCAAATTCTGCTTCATAAAGTCCAGGATTGGTTATGGATCCAGAAAGACAAAAAAGTCTAGTGCCGCTAGAATTAGCGGTTCCAATTTGGGAAAAAGCTTCTCCTCCAATGTTTAGTATTTCTACAACATTGAGTAAGGTTTCAACATTGTTAATGCCAGTTGGTTTGCCAAATAGACCAGCTTGTACTGGGAAAGGAGGCTTATTTCGAGGTTCTGCTCGCTTTCCTTCAATTGAATTCAAAAGAGCTGTTTCTTCCCCAGCAATATAGGCTCCTGCTCCTCGTCTGATCTCAATGTCAAAGTCGAATCCTTTGCCTAAGATGTCTTTTCCTAGATACCCTTTAGTATGAGCTTGAGCAATAGCATCTAAAAGACGCTTTTCACCTAGGGGATATTCTCCTCTTATGTAGATATAGCCTTTGTCACATCCAGTTGCATAACTTGCAATTGTTAGACCTTCAATTAAAGAGAAGGGATCTTGTTCTATTATGATCCTATCTTTAAAAGTCCCAGGTTCTGATTCATCTGCATTACAAACAAAATAATGAGGCCTTATTGGGTTTTGAGAAACACCTTGCCATTTAATAGCAGTTGGAAATGCGGCTCCACCTCTACCTACTAGTTTGGCATCTTTGATTTCTCGAATAATGTTTTCAGGACCCATTTCCAAACCTTGGGCCAAAGCTTGGTACCCTCCAGCGCTCCTATAAGATTCTAGAGAAGTTGGATCAACTACACCTATTCTTTTTAGCAGTCTCAAAGACCCAGGATCAGATTTTATTTGAGGAATTTTTACCGAATCACTATTTAGCCATTGTGTGCTTGGTTGATTTATTGTTTGCAATAATTGATCAGCTCTAAAAGGAGATATCAATACTTGTTTTGAATCTTGTCCTGATCGTTGTATAAAACATGCAGATCCCTCTTCGCATCTTCCTAGACAAGGACTGCGTTTCCATGTAATGCCTCCATGGTCAACCTCAGCCTCTCCCAAGATAGCTTCTAGTTCTTGAGCTGGGTCTTTGCCTTGGGATGTTCGACAGGCAATATCATCACAAACATGTATTGTAGTTGGAGAGCTTTGTTCAAATGAAAATAGGGCATAAAAGCTTGCAATTCCATAAGTTTCGGCTGGGGGAGATCCAAGACGAATGCTTAAATAATTAATTGCACCTCTAGAGATATAGCCTATTTTTTCTTGTAGTCCATGTAGGACTGGTAATAATAAATCTCGATGACCTTTGTCACTACGAGTAGCTATTTGAGGATCAACAATGTCTTCAATACCAACGATATCATTGGAGTTTAACAATATAGCTGAGTCAACAATAGAATCAATTAGTTGTTTTTCTTCTTCGCTAACCAAAGGTCCACTTGTTTTTAAATCCATCAGATTAAAGCCTCCCCAGCACTAACTTGTCCATCTTTGGCTTGTGGATTTAGGGCCTGTGGTTTTAGCTTTTCGACTCTAATTGCTGTTGCTTTGAATTCTGAAGTTCCCGATTTTAGATCCCAAGCATCTATTGTTAGAGTATTTGTATCTATCTCGTCTGGAAAATGCATTGTCATAAACGCCAGTCCGCTTCTTAGTGTGTTGTCAATGTGAACAGGAGCTTGAATAGTTCCTCGTCTTGAGGTTATAGATACTAGTTCTTCTTCTACGACCCCCAACTCGCTAGCATCTTTGGGGGATAAATTAATAGTTTCTCCATGGCGCAAAGGAGAGCTATATCCACCAGATTGTACTCCTGTGTTGTATGAATCTAGACGTCTTCCAGTAGTGAGACGAAGTGGAAACTCTTTGGTCAAACTATCTCGTGGAGGTTCATATTCTACGGGAGTAAATGGGGCAGGAGGACCCTCGAGAGGAGTTTTCCAAAGCCGAGCATGTAAGAATTGTTGACCGGGATCATCTTCGTCTTTACAGGGCCACTGTATCCCGCCAAGTTCTTCTAGGCGCTTGTAACTCATACCTGCATGCATGGGAGAAAGACTTCGCAGCTCATTCCAAACTTCTTCAGCGCTTGGATGTCCCCAATCGTGGCCCATAAAGCGAGCGAGGTCACAAATAATTTCTACATCACTTCTTGCTTGCCCAGGAGGATCTAAAGCTTTGCGAATTCTTTGTACTCTGCGTTCGCTAGAAGTTACGGTTCCTTCTGCTTCAGCCCAATCAGCTGCTGCTGGAAGTACAACAGTTGCAAGTTCAGCAGTTTTAGTCAAAAAGATATCTTGGACTACTAAATGATCAAGACCTTTCAACAAAGCAACTGTACGTTTGGAATCTGCTTCAGATTGTACTGGATTTTCACCAATAACATATAAAGTCCTAAGATCTCCACGTTCCATTGCTTCAAACATTTGGGCTAAATGCATACCTTTTTTAGCAGGAATAGATACACCCCAGGTATTTTCAAAGCGCTTTCGGGCCTCTAGATCGGTCTCAATATCTTGAAAACCAGGCAGTTTGTTTGGAATAGCTCCCATATCTCCTCCTCCTTGGACATTGTTTTGTCCACGAAGAGGAACAATTCCAGAACCATATTTTCCAACATGGCCACAAAGAAGGGCTAAATTTATCAAAGAAAATACATTATCGGTTCCATTGTGATGTTCGGTTATTCCAAGTGTCCAACACAGTTGTGCTTTTTGAGCTTTGGCATAGCCATGAGCTAAGCGCTGTATTAGTAGTGCTGGAACTCCGGTAAGAAGCTCTGCTTTTTCCAAGGTATAGGGCTCAACTGATTTTGCAAATTGTTCAAATCCAGTAGTAGCACGGTTGATAAATTCATCATTTGTC
>JAJYPT010000197.1 GCA_021795135.1 Actinomycetes bacterium | reverse complement strand
AGACGTCAAAAGCTAGGTTCTATCCATGGTGTTGGAAAGATGTCACCACTTTATCCAAATGTTATTTGGGCGATGGACTTTCAATTTGGGTAAACAACAGATGGAAAGCCAATAAAGTTACTAAATATTATTGATGAATATGATAGAAATTGTCTAGCAATTGAAGCCTCTAGGTCTATGGGGGCAGCTGATGTAGTAGCAACTTTAGATAATATTGTTGCCCAAAGAGGGCTGCCAAAATACATCAGAATGGATAACGGTCCAGAGTTTATTTCCAACGCTATAGCTGAATGGGCTAGATCATGCGAAGCTGGAACTATCTTTATTGATCCCGGATCACCTTGGCAAAATGGAAAAGTAGAATCATTCAATGGAAGGCTTAGAGATGAATTTTTGAATGGACAACTATTTGAAAGCATCAAAGAAGCAAAGGTTCTTTTACAATTATGGAAGGATCAATATAACTCTATTCGACCTCATAGCTCCCTCAAATATCTAACTCCATTAGAATTTGCTAAGCTCAGTATCAAAGACCAAAGGCTAGCTCTCTCATAGTCAGTGGATCAACTAATGGGGTCCCCTCAGAACCTTTTCTTTCAAATCACCATTGTATCTATGAAACATTTGTAACCTCCCAATAATCAAAGTTTAGTTGATAATTTAATACGTCAACTAGTCTGACAGAGAGGGAAAGTCACTTCGCAAACGTCATCGAGAGATCTAATTAGAGCCTCCTTAAAGCTTCTCAACCTGTGAAATTCTGAACCTGAAAGTTTGTAAAGGGTTGAGATTTTATAAGAGTTGTACTTGGACTAGATTTAGTTGTTCTTATTATATGGTCAGTTTTAGCTTTAATAATTCACTAATTTTATTAAAAAAAACTAGAGATAGATACATAATTTACTAATCAATTTAGATAAAGACCACTGACAACAATACGTTGAAAAATGTTATTCAACGTATTGTTGTCGTTCAGTAAAGATTGAGGTTTGTGAATTTTTCAACTCAAAATAAATATCAAAGCATAGAGGATCTATTTATTTTATGTTCATTGCTCCTGGCAAGATGAAGTAATATAAAAGTCCTACTAATATCAAGTATCCAAGGATAACAAGGGTCCATCCCATATTATGGCGGATAACATCGCCTTCTTTTCTAACAAAGCTACTTGTAGAAACCCCTACGCTAGCTGTTTGAGGTGCAATTGGTTTTCCAACCTCAGAGCCTACTGAATTTAAAGAAGGAGTAAGAAGTAGTGGAAAATGCAATATTTTTCCAACAGCTAGTTGGAATTGACCAAATACTGCATTTGTAGCAGTGTTGGATCCTGACAAAGCAACTCCTATCCAGCCCAATATTGGTGCAAGGACTATAAATATAGGTCCTACTTGGGAAAATCCATAGGCTAATGAATTAGCCATACCTGAATAGTTAAAGGCTTCAGCTAGACCAAAAATAAATGGACCAACTAAAATTGCTCCCCACATTTGCTTCCAAGAACGTGCTATAGCTACTTTGATTTGGCTAGTAGTTGCTCTTAGGTATAAAGAAATCAGTATCCAAGCAGCCAAGATGGAAGTTCCTCCGATAAAGGGAGAAAAAATATAAGCAACTTCTTCTTTATGATGAGACAGTGAAGAAATACTATCTACTGTAAATTTTGCCAATGCTATACCAGGAAGAGCAGACCAAGGACCAGTCCAAGCAGTTACTACAATAATTAGAATCAAAAAAGGAAAAAGCCCTTTTTTTGCTTGTGAAAAAGGCATTGAAGTCTTGTTGGCAGTTTTAGTTTCTATTGGGACTCCACCATAACCTAATGTAACTTTAGGTTGCCAAAATTTCAACAATATCAACAAAGCAGCAAAAGATACCAAAGAGCCAATAATGTCAGGAAGATAAGGTCCAAGTATTTGAGAGGTGGGGTATTGACCTGCAATATAAGACAAAGATCCCACTATTGCCAAGGGCCATCCATGACGAAGGCCTTTTTTACCTGTTACTAATACAATAAGAATCCAAGGAGGAGCTAAAGCTAAAACTGCAACTATACGTCCTATAGATTCTGATAAATGCATTAAAGGAATTCCAGTAACAGCAGCAAGAGCAATTATAGGTACCCCTAAGGCTCCAAAAGAAACTGGAGCATTATTTGCTATGGCAGCTACTCTAATTGCATCTAGCTCAACTACGCCGAGTCCGATAAGTATAGGAGCTACCACTGCCCAAGGATAACCAAAACCTACTAGTCCTTCCAAAAGGGCCCCCATAGACCAAGCAAGTAAAATAGCTTGGACTCTAATGTCGGCGGTTGCTTGTAGTATGACCCATTGCTTAAAGCTTTCAAAAGCTCCTGTTTCTATCAATGTATTGTAAAGAACAACTCCCCAAAAAGTAATCCAGTCTATTGCCCAAATGCCAGTAAATGAACCAAACAGCCATGCTTTGAGGGTTCCAGTTGGTGGGGAATGCCAAACTACTATTGCCATTACTACTGTGACAACTGCTCCTATGATTACTGCTTGCCAAGCTGACATTCTCAACAGCGCTAGCAATACCAATAATAATACAATTGGTATTAAAGCTATAAGAGTAGTGCCTAAAGTATTATGTAATGGATTTAGGATTTGGTGGAATAACAACGCTAATAGCATCTATACTTCCTTCCATGTTTTTGCTATAAAGCTAATACTTATTTCAGATAGTAGATTTTATACTTATAATAGTCAATAGTAATAATAAAATAATTATAAATATAATTTAGAATATAAATCTACTTATTATAGGAAATAAGATAAAATCTCTTATACTTTATTTACAGGAAATAGGACATATACTATATTACTATTTGCGCAGGTAAATACACTAGTAAATATGACTAATAGTTAACTATTAGTCAGCCATTCTTTTGCAATTATTTTTCCTATTTTTTCAGTTAAAATATCAACCTTTTTAAAACAAATATCTAAATTTGGTTCTAGTTCTAATAGTGAATAACATTTGCTAATTCCTATTTTTTTAAGTTCTTCTTTTTTTAATTTACAAGTACCAGTTATAGCTATAACTGGTACTTGATATTTTAAAGATGCTTGGGCAACTCCAAAGGGAGCTTTTCCATTTAAAGTTTGAGAATCTAAAGAACCTTCACCTGTGATAACAAGAGAGCTAGATCGAACAAGTTTGTCAAAATTGACTAAATCTAAAGCTATTTGAATACCTGAATCAATTTTTGCACCTAAACCAATTAGTGCTCCGTAGCCAACCCCTCCGGCTGCCCCAGCTCCACTAGCATCAGCCAAGTCTAATCCTAGGTCTTTTTGTACTACTTCGCTGAGGCGAAAAAGACCTAATTCTAAGATTTCTACTTCTGTTGAACTAGCTCCTTTTTGGGGTCCATATATTCTTGCTGCGCCTTGGACGCCAAGTAAAGGATTGCTAACATCACTAGCGACCATGATATCTACTTCACCAAGACGGCGATCTAGGCCAGATATATCTATATGATCAAGAGTTGGCAGAAAACCTCCACCTAGGGGGAGTTCATTGTGGTTTATGTCGAAAAACTTAGCTCCTAATGCTTTCAGCATGGCAGTTCCGCCG
>JAJYPT010000196.1 GCA_021795135.1 Actinomycetes bacterium | reverse complement strand
GATTCCAGATTTGATAACTTGGGCTAAGTCACTTCTTTTGTCTTTTATGGAACAAATAGATATCCCTTTATCTCTATATATCACGTACCAAAAAATTCCAACTGCTATAGTAAAAAGACCAAAAGTAATAAAAGGACCAGTTATACCAAAGCTAAGATAAGTAATAACTGCAATTGGAAGCGTAAGAGCACTTGCAATACGAGTAGTTGAATGCATAAGACCTTGAGATGTTCCTCTATGGGAAATAGGCACCCAAGGAGTTAGAGCACCAGTAACAGAAGGCATTGATGCAGCCTCACCTAGTCCTGTAAGTGCTCGAGCAATTCCAAGAGCGGCAAAAGACGATACTGCAAATCCTGTAATAATAGTAAAGACGCCATAAAAAGAAGTAATAAAGCCAACTCCCTTGCGTCTACCTTTGACATCTGTCCAACAAGATACAGGGACTTGAAAAAAAGTATAGCTAAGACCAAATATAGTAGCTAAAAGACCAAATTCTACCTTAGTAAAGTGAAAACCCTTCATCAGTTCTGGACCCATAGCGCCAAAAACTACCTTGTCTGTATAATTGGTTCCATAGACTAAAGATCCAGCTAGTACAAATAACCACCACTTTTTATTATCAGATTTTAGCTTTATATTGCTTTTTAAAGACTCTTTTTCATCAACACCTCTTGAACCTTTTTCCATTTCTTTCCCCCTAGTTGAAAACACACAAACTTAGAAGTTTTTAGATTTTTGAAATAGATACAGTTTTGGCCAATGGATCTAGAAAAATCCGATCTCCTGTTTTTACTTCATCAAAAATTTCTAAATCAATTCCTGCAAAAATAGGGATTCCAGCAGCTACTGCCCCTTGTACCATAACTGGATTAACAGCACCAAAAACCAGGCCCTTAAAGCCAACTCCTAAGCCTTTCATTGCTAAAAAAGCCCATCCCCCAGCAACCCCACCTTGGACTCCAGGAGCAACTAATACTGTATCTATTATCGAAGTGCCCCGTAGGGGATGATCCTGGCGGCAGATGATTCCATTAGTCCGATCCAAATCATAACGAGCACTAAAAGTTACTGGTGAAACAACTGCAATAGCTTCTATAGACTTACCAGTTGCTTGTTTGGCTTTATAACTGCTTTTGATAGACATATAAAATCAAACCTTTGCAGTAATAGCAGCTTGTATGCATTGTTGAGTAGATCTCAAAATAGGTCTATAGTTGTGAGCTCGAATTATATTGGCTAATTTAGAAGAATTAGTTACAACTTCACTCCAACCAAATTCTTTACGCATAAGTTCTGGCTGCATAATATACCAACAAGTTCCTTTAGAGACGATTGCACCTGCTTTTTCCAATACTGCCAAATACCCCAATCGTTCAGCTTCTTGTGCGACCATAAAATTAGTAGTTATAATAACTGTCACATCTTGATGAAAATGTTGGTCCCCTACCAACATTGCAAGATTTCGCAATTCAAAAAGCGATAATTGAGGAGCAGAAAATACAACTAAGTGAACACTTCCATCTTTAGATGTGGTTTCTTCTAATACTTTTTCAATATCTTTTCTGCTAATTTCTAATTCACCTATAAGTTGACGTCCCGAACAAGCTGCTTCAAGAGAAGGTGCTTCAGGAGTTGAACCAATTAAATGAAACATTGCCATAGAACAATAGCTAGCAAGACTTGCTCCTAATTGCTTCAACTGATCAGAAATAGGACTAGGACCAACATAGTCAAAAACAGGAACTGCCCAATAATCACGATAGTATTGACCTAAAATTACCCCTAATGCTCCCCACTCAGCCAAATCGACCAAAGGGGTAGTTATCTTGCAATATATATTTGCTCGCCGATTATGTTTTAAATGGAAACCATATTCCGGAGTTCGTCCTGTAAGTCCTGCTGCCAAACTAGAAGGTCCTGCTTCATAATTAGTTCTAGCTCCCAAGACTGAGTTTGCATATGCAACTGTTCCTGTATCACCCCATGCAACATGTTCTCCAATATGGGGTTGATAAATATTTTGATATCCAATACAGGTATTTGTTACGCTAACTCCTAGTTGGGTTAATAATTCAGTTATATGTTTTTCACCTTGTATCAACTCTAGGCTCTGGCGTAGTTGTTTAGCATTTATTACATCTATACATTGGGCATTCCTAGTTGTTGGAATTTTTACCTTAAGTCCTGCTAAAACCAGCTCAGTGAGCAAATCAGCTCCGGCATCTCCCATAACTTCATAATCCCCCATAAAATGAGCATTTGATACTTCAACAAATTTTTCAGCTCCAAAAAATTCCCCTATTTGTATTTGAGAAGCAAATACCGAAGCTATTTCTGGCCCTAATCTCCCATTTAGTATTTGTTGTTCTTGTTCATTTAGATACATACTAAGGTTTCCTTGAATCGGTCTTATATATGGTATGCATACGTCTACATACCTGTCAATAAAAAATTTAATAAGACCATTTCCCACACACCAAAGCTATTACCCTTCATATCAGCCTAGTTTTTTAACAAAAGATTAGGCTGATATGAAAGTGCGAAGGCTATCTTTGTTCTAAAGCTGAATTAGTAAAACACTACTAATTGACTACTTGTAGGCTTTTAGGCATGAGAGTAATCAATCCTAGAAAAAACCATCAATAACAGTTAAATAAATTTCCACTATTGAAAAATACATCATTTCATTTATCACCATCTAAAGGATAATAAATGATGTATAAATTTATTTAGTATTATTATCTCGTCTCGTGATTAAATCTTTGAATCTAGTTGTTGATTTTACGAAAAGATGGTGTAAACACAAATGATAAAAAAAGTCCCAATATTAGGAGTTGGAATACTAATTCTATTCTTAGGGAGTTTTGCTATATGGTTTTCGCTAAAATCAGCTTATTCTCAACACACTAACTTATCTCACCTTGGAAAATGGTCCCTATCCTACAAGAGTCCCAATCTTGGTAGTAGTTCTACTTTTTTGAGTGACAATGCCATGTCTTGTCCTTCTACAAGATTTTGCATGGCTGTAAGTCTGTCTGGCAAAGCAATACATTGGAATGGATCACACTGGTCAACTCCAATAGTTATAGATACCGCTGCTCGTAATATAACCAGAAGTAGTCCAGTTACTACTCTAAGTTCTGTTTCTTGTTCGTCTGCAAAATTTTGTATGGCTGTAGACACCCAAGGGAATGTATTTAGGTGGAATGGATCAACTTGGTCGAAAGGAGTTTTACCTATTAAGTTTTCTAAGGGGACTTATGTAGACTCAATTTCTTGCCCATCCCAAACATTTTGTATGGCAGCGGAGCTGGCAGGTAAAATATTTAAATGGAACGGATCTACTTGGTCAAAATCTGCGGCACTATCTCCCCTTTTGGCAATAGAGTCTGTTTCTTGTTCTTCAACTACATTTTGTATGGCTATAAGCAATACAACAGGAGATATGATTAGGTGGAATGGATCAACTTGGTCCCAATTCAAGCTGGGAAGTCGCATTCATAATTTTTCTTCAATTTCTTGTCCTACTAGTAAATTTTGTATGACTGTAGGGAATCAAGGAAATGCGGTTAGATGGAATGGATCAACTTGGAAAAGTTTT
>JAJYPT010000195.1 GCA_021795135.1 Actinomycetes bacterium | reverse complement strand
CCCAAGAGTGCATTTGGTAAAGGTCAATTTGTTCTACTCCCAAGCGTTTGAGAGATGCATCAAGACTACGGTGTAAATGACGTCTAGATGTACCAAGGTCATTGGGACCGTTTCCCATTGGAAAGCGAGCTTTGGTAGCAATTAATACTTGCTCAGCTTCTATGGGGTGTTTTGAGAGCCAACTTTTTATTATTTGTTCTGAAAGACCATTATTGTATATATCAGCGGTGTCAATTAAATTTCCTCCAGCTTCAACATAGTCATTTAGTATTGCATGAGAGGTTGCTTCATCAGCTTCTTTTCCAAAAGTCATAGCTCCAAGAGCATAAGTTGATACAACTGTTCCGCTGTTTCCCAAAGTGCGATAATGCATTAAATATCCTGTTCAATAATAATAGATAGCCAATTGTGAAAATTTAGTTGGATCACTAAGTGATAGAAGATGAGTGGTAGTTGGGATCACTTAGCAAATTTATACAAAGTGGTATAGACCTTGTCTAACAAAAAATAAATATAAAAGCAATAGCCGAAAAGTCTTGGTCTTTTTTTCAAATGATAATTTTGAACTAGAAATCTACAGAGAGAAAAAGACTTATAGCTGTATTTATTTAACTCATTTTATTCAAAGGTTTTGCTATGGCTGTTGCTGGCATGGAATAGATAATCTAACCCAGTGGTTGAGAATAACAACAAATAAAACTGGTAAAAATTACCGTAGTTATTGTTCTGGTCTGTTTATAACAATAATAGTTTTGTATCTATTTATGAAAAGGCATCGAAGTGGGATCCATTGATTTAAAAACTACTAACACTACAACGCCTGTATCTGATGGCAAAATTCACAGATCTCCTTTGTTGGCATTAATACTTATATCTGGTGCCCAACTAATGATCATGTTAGATCTTACAATTGTAAATGTTGCTCTTCCTTCTATTAAAGCTGGACTTGGTTTTTCACCTACTGCTTTGTCTTGGGTGGTAGATGCTTATACTTTAGTTTTTGGAGGATTGCTTCTTTTGGGAGGCCGTTCAGGAGACATTTTTGGTAGAAGAAAAATGTTTACCATAGGAGTGTCTATTTTTGCTGCAGCAAGTTTTGCTGGGGGATTGGCAGATACTCAAGGCTTGTTGATTGCAGCTCGAGCGATACAAGGAATAGGGGCAGCTATTGCTTCTCCGACAGCTCTTGCATTGATCGCAACTAATTTTAAAGAAGGAAAAGAACGCACTGAGGCATTGGGAATTTTCGCATCTGTTTCAGCAGCAGGAGCTTCTTTAGGGCTAATTTCAGGTGGATTTCTAACTGAATATATTAACTGGAGATGGGTATTTTTTGTAAACATTCCTGTAGGTGCTTTGATTGCAATAGGTGCTCCAATGTTGCTGAGAGAATCTGAAAAACAAAAAGTAAAAGCAGATGTTTCGGGTTCATTATTATCAGTTGCTGGGATTGGAAGTTTAGTATATGGACTTATTCATTCAGCTAGTACCAGCTGGAGTAATAAAATTACAGTGGAGTCTTTTATCGCAGCTGCTGTATTGCTAATAGCTTTTGTCATAAGAGAAGCTACAGCAAAACAACCTCTTTTGAGACTTGGACTTTTAAGAAATAGAAATCGAAGCGGTGCATATGCAATTATGTTAGTTGTAGCTGGTTCTTTATTTGCCCTATGGTTTTTCTTGACTCAATTTTTACAAGAAATACTAGGATATTCTCCTATAAAGGCAGGACTTGCCTTTTTACCTATGACCATTTCAGTGATGTTGATTGCTAAATTTACATCCAGACTAGTTAGAAGAATTGGGCCGTTACCTTTGTTGAGCTATGGTGCCTTTGCGATTAGCGTTGCTTTGTTTTGGCTTTCTCATCTCAATGTCCATTCAACTTATTTAGGCACTGTTCTTCCAGCATTGTTAATAAATGCGACTGGAATAGGAATTACTTTTGCCACTATATTTCCAACTGCTATGACTGCTCTTGCACCACGAGATTCAGGACTAGGATCAGCTTTGGTAAGTGTTAGTCAACAAATTGGAGGAACCCTAGGCATATCTATTATGTTGACAGTATCAGCTGGTATTGCTAATTCTAAACTTGCCTCTTTGGTCTCAAGCCACAGTGGCGCTTCTAAAGCTTTATTAGTTCAACAAGCAACTGCATATGGATGGAGTGCGGGATTCAAAGCAGCAGCACTTATGGCTTTTATTGGTGGGGTAGTAGCATTGGCTACAATTAGAAACTCTGGTGCAATACGATAAATAGATCATAGATCCTCTTAGATGCAATCTTTTGGTTTCGTATTTTAAAAAAAATAATAAATTAAATCTTGATTACAATATGTGTTTTTCTCAAGTGTCACAATATTTTCTTTCGTTATCAATAGTATATTCAGTTCAAATGTTGAAATATTTTAAGCATTTTTGATATATGAAAGGTAATAAGTTTTCAAATTTATGATTTAGGAGAATCTATTGAATCGAGCCGAAGTAACCGAAAAGATTATTGCAAATAAGGTAGCTAAAGGATTGAAATGGAAGGATATTGCAGACAAAGTAGGTCTTAGTAAAGAATGGACTACCGCAGCTTGTCTTGGACAGATGGCACTAGATACTGCCAAGGCCCAAATTATAGGTGATATTTTTGATCTTTCAGCTGAAGAGCAAAAATGGTTACAAGTTCCTCCTTATAAGTCTTCTTTGCCAACAGCTATTCCAACAGATCCATTAATATATCGCTTTTATGAATTAGTTAATGTATATGGAACTACTTTCAAAGAATTGATATGTGAAGAATTTGGTGATGGCATAATGAGCGCTATTGATTTCGATATGAAAATTGACCGAGAAACAGACCCTAAGGGAGATCGGGTAAAAATTATCATGTCAGGTAAATTTCTCCCTTATAAAGATTATTAAAGGATAAACCGGACAAAAATAAATAAATTGTAATAATTACTAAATTTTTCAAATGTGGACCTAGATGTTCCAATCCTGAAGCGTGTTGCAATATAATTCTCTCAATGTTTGTCTGAGCAACAAGAATCTTGTCAAATGGATCTTTAGCTCTAGAAGCAAAATATCAGTAAATATTGTATGTTGATTAATAATGGGAATCTCTAAATACCCATTATCTAAAGGCCTCTAAGTAAAAGTCATAGGCAGCTGGTTCTTTCTCTTTAAAGTGTGGCTGTAGAGAAGCTATGACAAATTTGGGGATTAAGTTTGTCATAGCTTTTTATTTAGAAAATTAATTTTGGAATAATTTCCATTTCACAATTTAGAGTATTTGCTACAAAGCATTCCTCATGAGCTAAATTGACTAATCGCAATATTTTATCTTCGGGTTCTTTTTCTCTTAAAAAAATATTGGGATGTAGTCTTATAAGGTTGATCCTAACAGGAGTAATTGTTTCATCCATAAAAGCTTCTGCTTTATCTGTGTAGTTAGAAACTTCTATTCTAGCTCTAGCAGCTAAGGCTAAAAATGATAGTAATTGACAAGAAACTGCTGCCATCAAAAGTAATTGTTCAGGATTCAAAAGATTGGGATTTCCTAAAAAAGCTGGATCAGCAGAAATATCTATTGAATCTAGGGTTGTTGGACAAAATATT
>JAJYPT010000194.1 GCA_021795135.1 Actinomycetes bacterium | reverse complement strand
CCGATCTGTATAACATGACCCTTCCAGCGATAACCAGCTCTTAGTTCTTCTATTACTTCATGTTCGCCGTCGCCAGGTTCGTGAACTACAGCTTCTTGTTCTTGGGGATCAAAAACCTTACCAACTACTTCCATCTTTTCCAGACCTTCTTTTGCCAAGGTTTCAAATAAAGCATTGCCAACTACTTCTAATGCTTTATTTTCTTGTTCGCGCTCTTTTATCTCGGCAAAAGCTAGATCAAAAGTGTCTAGCACCGGCAATAACTTAAGAACAAAAGATTCTAAATTTCTTACTGTAAGTTCTGCTTGCTGGCGAGAAATTCTTTTTTTATAATTCTCAAAGTCTGCCTGAAGATGACGCATGCCTTCTAAATATTCGTCTCTTTGGGCTGCTACTTCTTCTAAAGATGCCATGTCTTGACGAATAGCTTCTTCTTCGGCTACTTCAAGATCTTGTTCTCCAAGATCTTGAGATGACATATTTTGTTCCAAGGAGCCCTCTGAGGTATCGGACTGTAATTCATCCTCCTTTACCTCAGAGCTAGTTTCATGTTTTTTCTCAGTCATGACCCTACTTTTCCTCATCTACAATTTCAGCATCTACTACTTCTTCATCATTTGGTCCAGAAGCAGCTGCACTTGCTGTATCATTTTCAGAACCAGCAGAATTTTCATATAGTTTTTGAGCAAAAGATTGACTAGATTGGCTCAAGTTCTCGGTTGCGGTTTTGATAGCTTCTGTATCTGTTCCTGCTAGAGCTTCTTTCAAAGATGTCAATGCAGCTTCAACTTGTTCTTTTTCTGGACCTTGAACCTTATCGCCTTGTTCTTTTATAATTTTTTCAGTTTGATATACCAAAGAATCTGCATTATTTCTAATGTCGGCTTCTTCTTTTCTGCGACGGTCTTCTTCTGCGTGGGCTTCTGCATCTCTTACCATTCGATCGATATCGTCTTTACCTAAAGAGGACTGACCTGTAATGGTAATAGATTGTTCTTTTCCAGTTCCTCTATCTTTTGCAGATACATGAACGATTCCGTTAGCATCTATATCAAAAGTAACCTCAATTTGTGGGACGCCTCTAGGAGCAGGTGGAAGATCAACTAATTGGAACTTGCCCAATGTTTTGTTATACATTGCCATTTCTCTTTCACCTTGAAGCACATGAATCTCTACAGAGGGTTGCATATCCTCAGCTGTAGTAAATACTTCAGAGCGCTTAGTAGGAATGGTTGTATTTCTTTCAATAAGCTTAGTCATAACCCCACCTTTGGTCTCAATACCAAGGCTTAGAGGAGTTACATCCAAAAGGAGAACATCTTTTACTTCACCTTTTAGCACACCAGCTTGAATAGCTGCTCCAACTGCTACTACTTCATCAGGGTTGACTCCCCGATGAGGATCTTTTCCAGTCAAAGACTTGACCAAATCTTGAATGGCAGGCATACGGGTAGATCCACCTACCATAACAACATGGTCAATATCTGCTTTAGTTAGTCCTGCATCTTTAATTGCTTGTTCAAATGGACCTTTACAAGCATCAACTAAATCAGCTGTAAGTTCTTGGAATTTAGATCTACTAAGACGCAGATCCAAATGTTTAGCACCTTCAGGAGTTGAGGTAATAAAAGGTTGATTTATAGTAGTTTCAGTAACGTTAGAAAGTTCTATTTTAGCGCGTTCGGCAGCTTCTTTGAGTCTTTGCAAAGCAAGCTTGTCAGCTGATAGGTCAACACCTTCTGTATCTTTGAAGGTCTTTATTATCCAATCAATAACTCTTTGATCCCAGTCATCTCCACCTAGATGGGTATTACCAGAAGTAGATTTTACCTCAAATACACCATCTCCGATATCTAATATAGATACGTCAAAGGTTCCTCCACCAAGGTCAAAAACTAATACAGTTTGGTCAGCTTCTTTATCTAGCCCATAAGCCAAAGCTGCAGCAGTAGGCTCATTTATAATACGTAAAACTTCAAGTCCAGCAATTTGACCAGCTTCTTTTGTAGCAGTACGCTGCGCATCGTCAAAATAAGCAGGAACTGTAATTACTGCTTGGTTTACTGTATCTCCCAAGTAAGCTTCTGCATCTCTTTTTAACTTAGACAAAATGCGTGCAGAAATTTCTTGAGGGGTATATTTCTTATCATCAATAGCAATGGTCCAATCAGTACCCATATGTCTTTTGACAGAACGAATAGTCCTATCTGGGTTAGTGATGGATTGGCGTTTTGCTATTTCTCCAACTAAAACTTCTCCGGTGCGAGAAAAACCAACAACAGAAGGAGTAGTACGGCCGCCTTCAGCATTAGGGATAACCGTAGGTTCTCCCGCTTCTAATACGGCAACGACGGAGTTGGTAGTTCCTAAGTCAATTCCGACAGCTTTTGGCATTAAATCCTCCGTTCCTTACGATTATTAATCACAATCGTTATTAAGCATCTTTACTTTTTCTATTATAGCAAACTTGAGTTAGACATTATCAAGTTAAATTTAAATTATGTTATCAACTCTTATAACTGGTTCAAACCTGAGAATAAGAGTAATCTCAAAGGAATGAGTGATTTAGTTATTTTGAGACATGGGGAAAGCACCTGGAATAAAGAGAATCTTTTTACTGGGTGGGTAGACGTTGAATTATCCGACAAAGGGATCCAAGAAGCAACCCAAGCGGGCCAAGTTATGGCAGAAGAAGGATTGAACTTCGATATAGTTTATACAAGTATCTTGAAAAGGGCTATATATTCTGCTGAACTAGCTTTGAGACAAATGGATTTAAGTTGGTTAAAGGTAATAAAGCATTGGAGACTCAACGAACGCCATTACGGCTCTTTGCAAGGATTAGATAAAGTTGAAACAGCAAAGCGCTATGGAGATGATCAAGTAAAAATTTGGAGACGTAGTTATGATGTTCGTCCTCCTCTTGTTAGTATTACCGACTCTAACCATCCAAGCAATGACAAAAAATATTCCCATCTTAGCCCTGATATTTTGCCCTTAGGAGAATGCTTAAAAGACGTAGTAGAAAGAATGCTTCCCTATTGGCATGACGAGATAGCACCTAAGCTTATGGAGGGTAAAAATGTATTGATAGTAGCTCACGGCAATAGTTTGAGAGCTCTAATGATGCATTTAGAAAAAATATCAGAACAAGATATTATGGAACTAAATCTACCTACTGGAATTCCAAGAAGATACAGCTTTGATCTCAAAGATCCTTGTACTCCAAAACAAGCTGGTTATATGGGAGATCAAGAAAAGCTAGCCCATGCCATAGAAGCAGTAGCTAACCAAGCTAAGCCTACTTAGGTTCAAAGTTTTTAAAATATTTACTTGGAGTAGGTCCTACTTGGTTTTGATATTTTGAACCGACTTCATCAGAACCATAGGGTTTTGAAGCAGCTGAAGTCATTTTTAAAAAACTAATTTGGCCTATTTTCATCCCTGCATAGATTTTAATTGGCAAAGTAGCTACATTAGAAAGCTCCAAAGTCAAATACCCACTCCAACCTGCATCTACAAATCCAGCTGTGGAGTGAATCAGTAGACCTAGGCGGCCTAAAGAAGACTTTCCTTCTAGACGAGCTACTAAATCCGAAGACAGACTAACTTTTTCTTTTGTAGAA
>JAJYPT010000193.1 GCA_021795135.1 Actinomycetes bacterium | reverse complement strand
GATCTCCAAAGACAATAAAAAGTTGTCTCTTTTCCATTTAGGAATGGATTACTCTCAAGCTTTACCAACATGAAATTTGATTTAGAATTGGCTAAATGCCAATTCTAAATCATTACCATCTGTATTAGATCTGCCTATAATCCATTCCTAATTTTTCTATAGTGTAATTAACTATAAATATTCAGAAGGGTTTTGCTCGAAACGCTGGGCGCAGCTTATATTGCAGAAATAGTACTCATTTCCACCATGAGTGCTGTGAGCAGCAGCTGTTTTTGGGTCTATTTCCATTTTGCAAACTGGGTCTGTTACTGTGTTTGAAGCCATTGAATCTCCTTGTTGTGTCGAGTTTGAATCTTTTTCTTGAAAACGTTCTGGAGATGCTATGAATTTTTTATAGCATCGATCTGCACAAAAATAAAATGTTGAATTATTGTATTTAGCAAAGGCAGGAGCATTTGCTTTTTCTACTTGCATTCCACAAACAGGATCAATTGCATAAGTCTGCGATCCCCCAAAACGTTGCCTATTTTTATAGAGCCAATATAGAACCCCTAGTATTACGATAAACAATATATTCAAAAATGTTGTAGATCCCCACCCGAAATGAATAGTTGTAATAGTAGATAAGCGGTTAGAAGGTACTAATTTTAGTGCTGAAAAAATAAGCTCTACGATTAAACCAGCTACAGACATTGTGGCCCAAAAAACAAAAAATAAACGTTTAGTTAAAGCTCCTCCATAGAACTTTCTATAAATCAAGACCAAAGGCATGGCTATAAGATCGGCGAATATAAAACTTACCACTCCACCAAAACTAATACCTCCATGCCATAAAGCTGCAGCTAGAGGAACATTACCAATTGAACAAACAAAACTTAGAAGCGCAATTATTGGTCCAATAATTACATTTTCAATTTGAGTCCAAATACCGTGACCAGGAATAAATAAAATATTCCAAAAACTTGTCGGAACCATTACTGCTAAAAACCCAGCTATTAGATATCCAAAGAACATTTCTTTACGCAACATGGTCAAATCTGCCATTGTATAGCTCGCAGCATCCGCCCACCCTGAAAGGGATCTAAGTCGAATTGACCAAGGCTGTTTTTGAAGACTGGTCAATTGTTCATCCAAATCATTAGGACTCGATTTTTTTAGTCGAGTCCTTGATGCTTCTATTAAAGCAGGTGTGAAGAAAAAAGAACCCAGTACTGCTAATAGGCCAATCATTATAGGTCCACCTATAAATTCAGCTGCCATAAATTGCCATCCCATTAGCACAACTAAGACAATTCCTAGCTCAATAACCAGATTGGTCGAAGCAAACATAAATACCATTGCCGATATGAAATCAGCACCTTTGACAAACAAAGATTTTGCCATTGCAGAAGCAGCATAAGAACAAGATGAAGAAACAGCCCCTAGTCCTGAAGCTTTGATAATGGTTTTTGGCTTGTGGTCCCCAAGTGTTTTGTTCATCTCAGCTTTAGAGGTAAAAGCTTGAACAGCGCCAGAAAGCATAAAACCAAGACCTAGAGCCCAAAGGGTTTCCCAGAACATGTAAAGTGATTCAAGAATCGATTTAGTAAATTGTGTCAATATGGTTGTTGCAAGTAACTCCATTTTGTCCTTGTCTTTGAATAGTCAATAGTTCCAATATCTAAAGACATTTAGAACTCTATGACCTTTGAAAACAAAAACCATAGAGCTCTAATAAATTTCTAGCTACTAAGGTAAGCTAAGAATTGTCTTTATCTAACCTAGCTACAATATCTGAGAGCTCTTGTTCTAGATCTCTTTGACGTTCTTCAAGGGAAATACGCTCAATATTGCTAAGAATATCTTTACCTGAGGAGCTAGATCCGCATCCGCATCCGCATCCTCTTTTAAATTGAGTTTGCCTTGGCTTTATTTGTTCATCGGTATTTCTCATAACTCTCTCTCCTTATTTTTATCTAATCTTTTACAGTTGATGTAAAGCGATGAAAAAATGTATCTAGCCTAAGTTGGATACCTTGTAAGGAATTAACCCATGCTTTTAGTAATGCTGCTCCCTCATCAGTTAGCTCATAGGTTCGCTTGAGCGGCCCCGGTAAGTCATTCCTCCAAGCAGAACGGACCAGTCCTTCGGCCTCAAGAGATCTTAACAATCTATAAAGATTGCCAAGATCTACTCCTGCCTCACCAATTAGAAATCCGACCTGTTCGGCTAGCTCATAGCCATGATTCGAACCTTCGCTTAGTAATAGCAATAGTGAAGGTTCGATAAAACGCTCAATTCTGGCACTTACTTCGAAATCATTAGGACCGAGCCGGCATCGGCACCTAGACCCTTTCCTTGGAACTTGCATATTCTTATTATATGTTACTTACATATGTAAGTAAACACTGGTGGGAATTAATCTCATCTTCTATTTTATTGATGCTACAAAAGAGATCCGGGCTGGCGTGGTGCCTCCCATATCTTCATTGAGGAAAAGCCTCAAGTTCAGCCATTACGGAGGCAGTTTTAAAAGTTGAATAATCATTTAAAATGTCTAAGACAAGATCAGGATCAGGCCCAACTTTTCACAAAAAGAAAAAAGTGTGCAAGCCTAAGTTGTTGTAGTATTGCTTGGGATTTGTGCACTTCGAATGCTTGAATATCAAATAAGATCACTAGGACTAACTGTGAGAACAGCCGTTGATGAAGTCAGCTCTTCTAAAGCTCCAAGTTTATTATCCATCAAAATATGGACCAGTAATAAAATAGATATTGTCCCCATTAGATTCCAATGAAGCTATTATCTAATACTAGTCACCTGTTTGCAGAAGGTGAATTAGTATTTCTAAAAACCTAGCTAATATCGCTTAGGTTCAAATGTTTTAGTGCAAATAACCCAGTTTGTACAAAGTTAGGACAACAACCATCAAAGAATTCACTCAATTAACCATGTGTAAGTTAGGGGGCATCTTTAGTGTTTTTCGAATTTCTCAATTATATAAGTTGGTTTGCCATTGCTCTTGGACTCATAAGTTTCACATGGATGCTATGGGACATATTTGGAAACAAGCATCGTCAGCCAATGACCATAATGGAAGCGGTTTGGCCAATCACTGGTTTGTATCTAGGTCCTATAGCTATATGGGGATACCGAAAATTTGGACTTCCTCACAGCGAGCTCTGGCGCAAAGAACACCACATTGAAAAAACTCCCCCACTTCCTGGATGGTCATCTGTTGCTATCAGTGTAAGTCATTGCGGAGCTGGCTGTACTTTAGGAGACATTGCCTCTGAATGGGCTATATTTGCCATAGGTTTTAGCATCGCTGGGTCTATGATGCTCACTGAATATATTGGAGATTACCTGCTGGCTGTTATTATTGGCATAATGTTTCAATATTTCGCAATTGCCCCCATGGAACACCTTGGACTAAAAGAAGGTCTTATAAAAGCAGCAAAAGCAGACATATTATCTCTAACTGCATTTGAAATTGGTCTTTTTGGCTGGATGGCTCTTATGCATTTTGTCTTTTTCTCCAATCCCCATATTCATCCAAACTCTGCTATTTATTGGTTTATGATGCAACTGGGCATGATAATAGGGTTTGCAACATCTTGGCCTGCCAATGTCTGGCTTATCAAACGCGGCATTAAAGAGGGGATGTAAC
>JAJYPT010000192.1 GCA_021795135.1 Actinomycetes bacterium | reverse complement strand
CTCCAAAAAATTCAATATTTTTAGGAACAGCGATTGGAATTTTTTCTTCTAATTCTGATAATTTTTTCCATCCAAAAGGAGTCAAAAAAGGATGAGATGCTGTAGTGGTAACTGTTCTACCGCTAAAAGTAACTACTTCAAAAACTTCTTTCAAACCATCATCTACAAAATTAGAAATAACCCTAGTTTCTATTTTTGAATTTTCACTTAGACTCAAAATGCTGACTTGGTTACCTTTGCATCCTTTTTTATAAAGTTCTTCAATGTTATATAGCTCTCCAGAAGACACATCTAAAATAGGCGTATCCCAAGATATGCATTTTCCCATAGCTGGACGTGCTCCCACTATGACCAAATTAGAAGGTTGGATTCCAGCAAGGCGTTCATCAAGATCGTGATAACCACTTGGTACACCTGTAATGGCTTCGCCTCGGTCATAAAGCATTTCAAGACGATCGAGACTGGCTTCTAACAACTCTCTAAGGGGCATCAAAGTGTCTGCTATTCTTCTTTGGGCTACATTGAAAATCAATGCTTCAGCTTGATCTATAGCTTGGGAGACATCATCAGAAACAGAATATCCAAGTTCGGCAATTTCTCCTGCTACAGAAATCAAGCGTCTCAACAAAGCATGTTCTTCTACAATTTTTGCATAATGGGAGGCATTTGAAATAGCAGGCGTATTAGTTTGCAAAGACAAAAGAACAGCAGGTCCGCCTATGCCTTCTAATAAGTTAGCCCTTTTCAACTCATCAGCAACAGTCACTGAATCTACAGGTTCTCCCTGGGAGTATAAAGAACAAATAGCATCAAATATATGACTGTGAGCAGGCTTATAAAAATCATCTATAGAACAAATTTCAAGAGCTGCTGCAATAGCATCTCTTGAAAGCAACATTGCCCCCAGTAAGGATTCCTCAGCTTCAAGATTATGAGGGGGAATCCGGGAACTATTAGATGTTTTTGTAGACCTTAGTCTAAATTCTTCAACAGAGTTAGCCACTTTACTACTTTGGCTTGTTTTGGCTGTGGATCGCTAGAGGTAAACCTGTTGATCTTAGCCTAAGTCTGTGGAAAAGCTGGGGATTTAGTGGAAAAGTCAATTTAGAACACGAAAAAAGAATAAAAGTAGTTTCATTGATTCCTAATTATAAAATAAACCATACCTATCTAGGTATGGTTTATTTTATAATTGCCAATTTATAAATATTGTTACTTACAAATATTTCCTACTGAGCTTCAACTTGCAAAGTAATTCTAAATTCAACTTCAGGATGCAACTTGGCAAGCACCTCATGGGTTCCTAATGTTTTAATTGGTTCTTCTAAAATCAATTTACGTCTGTCTAATTCTAAATTAGCTTGCTCTTTGATTGCCGAAACAATATCTTGAGTGGTTACAGAACCAAAAAGTTTTTCCCCCGAACCTGCTCTTTGAGAGATTTTTATAACCATTGGAACCAATCTACGCGCTATCTCTTCAGCATCTTGCCTATTTCGAGCGTCTTTTATCTCTCGAGAACGCCTCATAGCTGCAGCTTGATCTAAAATACCTTTAGTAGCTAATATAGCCTGCTTAGATGGAAGTAGGAAATTACGAGCATATCCATCACTTACGTCTAAAACATCTCCACGTTTACCAAGTCTAGCTATATCGTTTCGCAAAACAATTTTCATCAGGCACCAATCTCTGCTGTAAAATCTGGATCCATTGCTAATATTTCTTCATCAACTATAGCTAACTCTTCAACTGATTCAGCTGCTTCTGGAGAACTTACTGCTCTTGGTGCACTTACTGCTCTTTCAGTAACAGTACGTTGAGTGTAGGGAAGAAAAGCTAGTTCACGAGCAGTTTTAATTGCTATAGCTATTTTTCTCTGATGTTGGGCACAATTACCAGTAACTCGTCTGGCTCTTATCTTTCCTCTATCACTCATAAAGCGTCTTAGTAAATTTATGTCTTTATAATCAATCCAAGTGACATCATCTTTACAAAAATTACAAATTTTTCTTTTAGTTCTACGAGTTGTTTCTTTTGGTGTTCTTTTAGAACGATCTGAATTTTTAGCCATTAGAAGGGCTCTCCTTCGTATTCATAAGAAGTAGGGGCGTTATTGACGGGGGGGGTAGCTGGTGAAGCAAAAGAAGCTTCTGAGGGACCACGGCGTTCATTTTTTATTACTTGAGCAGTAGCCCAGCGTAAACTTGGACCTAACTCATCTGCTATTACTTCTATCTTTGTTCTTTTTTCACCTTCTGATGTTTCCCAACTACGCTGTTCAAGGCGCCCAGTTACAATTACTCGACTTCCTCTGGGTAGGCTCTCACTTGCATTTTCAGCCATTTCGCGCCAGCAAACAATATCAAAAAAAGAAGTAGCTTCTTCCCATTCTTGGGTTTGGCGATTTTGCCAACGCCTATTTACTGCTAGGCCAAAACTAGCCGTAGCTTGACCATTGGGAGTAAAACGCAATTCTGGATCACGAGTTACATTACCAACCAAAGTGACCATATTTCCATTAGACATAAAAACTCCTCAGCAATTAACTTTGAGAAGCAGCACGACTACTGCTTCTAGGTGAACGTGGCTTTGGAACCGAACGCCCTGCTAATGAATCAGGAAGACGTAAAATTTTATGTCGAACTACTTCATCGGTAATTGAAAGTAGCCTATCAACTTCAGCTACTGTTTCAGTTCCAGCGGTAAATTCAAGAAGGACGTAATAACCATCTGATTGATGATTAATTTCATAAGCAAAACGCCTTTTTCCCCAGCGATCAACTTGGGCTATGGTGGCACCATCATTTTTTATAGTTTCTACAATCCGATCAATAACAGAATTTATTATTGCATCTTCTGCTTGTGAATCTAGAATTATTATTGTTTCATAAGGCCGCAAAACAGTTCCTCTCCCTTTGGTTCCCTTAGGAGTCTCGTAAAAGACAGGGTTTTAATTAAATAGATATACAATCTTAGCTTAAATTAACTAACCTATTACTTGCCAGTTGAATAACTCTAAGATAAAAGTTCTTGTCTTGAAAATAAACTTTTAGAATAATAAGTTTCTTCAACAGAAGGAAAATCTCCAGAACGGACATCTTTTGCATATTGAATTACTGCATTAGTTGCCTCTAGGGACAAATCTGTATATTTACGAACAAACTTTGGAACTGATCCCTCACGAAACCCTACCAAATCATGAAAAACCAGAACCTGTCCATCACAATAGGGTCCTGCTCCTATGCCTATTACAGGTACTTGCAATCTTTCTGTTACTATTTGAGCCAAAAGCGAAGGAATAGCTTCTAAGACCACAGCGAAACAACCTGCTTCAGCAATAGCTTCAGCATCATCTAAAAGTTCTTTTGCACTCTGGATAGTTTTAGCTTGGACGTTATAGTCACCAAAACGATTAATAGATTGAGGGGTAAGTCCAAGATGACCCATTACTGGTATTTCTGCATCAACTAAAGCTTTTATAACTTTTAGCCGATTCTTGCCACCTTCAATCTTTACTGCTTGAGCTCCTGCACGCACTAATTTGGCTGCATTGAGAACACTTTTTTTTACACTTGAGTGATAGCTCATCCATGGCATATCAGCAACTATGGCAGGTGCGGGATTTGGTCTTGCAACAGCAGCTACATGGTGTTGCATTTCTTCAAGGCTCAATTGGAGAGT
>JAJYPT010000022.1 GCA_021795135.1 Actinomycetes bacterium | reverse complement strand
TATTGACTACTTCTAAATCTCCGCCGTCTAATTTCAAAGCAGGACGTATAACTTCTATGGCAGCCATTATTTCATCTCGCATTAATACCTCCTAGGTCTTTAACGACTGAGGCTATCCTAAGATTCCCATCAAAGTACTTAGATACTTTAATTCTTTTCAAAATACACATCAGCACCCAAAGAAGCTAACTTGGCATCTAAAGAATCATACCCCCGCAATATATGTTCAGCATTGGCTACAATAGTTTCGCCTTCTGCGGCCAAACCAGCCAATACTAAAGCTGCTCCTGCTCGAATATCAAAAGAGCGAACGGGGGCGCCTGAAAGCCTTTCTACCCCTCTAACTACAGCATGGTGACCTTCGGTTCTAATATCGGCACCCATTCTTCTCAATTCATCAACATAGCGAAAACGTCCAGCAAATAAATTTTCTGTTACTATACCAATACCGTCAGACAAAGCCAACATTGTAACTATAAAAGGCTTGTAGTCAGTAGCTATTCCTGGAAAAGGAAGTGTTGCAACATCTACTGCTTTCAAACGTTTATCAACTTTGACAAATAACCCATCTGAGCCAGCAGATATAGTCATCCCCATATCTTTTAATTTTTGCAACAACATTGACATATGACTAGGTTGGGCATCTTGGATGAATATCTCTCCTTTAGCAATACCTACAGAAGCTAAGAAAGTAGCTGCTTCTACCCTGTCTGGGATAACTACATGTTCGCTAGGTTGTAACTCATCTACTCCTTGAATCTGAATTGTAGAGGTTCCTGCTCCTTTTATAATTGCTCCCATTTTAGATAAAAAATTAGCTAAATCAACTACTTCTGGCTCTCGAGCAGCATTGTCAATTGTTGTTGTACCTTTGGACAAGACAGCTGCCATAATTAAATTATCTGTTGCAGTATGGCTAGGATATTCCAATACAATTTCTGCTCCAACCATATTTGAAGCAGTTCCTAATATGTAACCGTGAGAGGTTTCAAAAACAGCTCCTAAAGCTTCTAGGCCCTTTAGATGCATGTCAATTGGACGCGATCCAAAATCATCTCCCCCTGGCAAAGATACTTCAGCTTGTCCATATCTAGCTAAAAGGGGACCCAGTACAACTACTGATGCTCTCATTTGCTCAACAAGGTGATAAGGGGCATGAGGATTTATGTTAGAAGGTATTTCAATCCTCAACACATCTTGTACATGAGTTACCTTTGCTCCCATTGCAACCAAGACTTGAGACATTATCCCAACATCGCTAATATGAGGAACATTTTTTATAACATGGACTCCTTTAGCCAACAAGGTAGCTGCCATCAATTTCAAAATAGAATTCTTGGCACCTGATAGCTTTACTGTTCCAGATAAAGGTGGACTAGGATGAACTATAAATTGGGGCACTCTTGTAGAGTATTAGACCCAAGGCAAAACAAATAGCTTTAAAAGAAAATTAATTTAAACTATCTAAAAAAATTGTCATTTTTTCTAATTCATCTTGGACAATAGCTGGATTTTTCCACCCATGTCCTTGATCTTTATAAATTACAAAATCTACTTTTTTGTTTTGCTCTTTCAACAAAGACACTAGCTTTACAGATTGTTCTATAGGTATTACCTTATCTTGATCTCCATGAAAAACTAACAAAGGAGCTTGAATTTTGTCCACATTATAAATAGGTGAACGCTTTTGATAATCTTGTTTTTTATCTTCAATTGGCCCTATTAAAGAATGAAAATAATGAGCTTCTAGACGATGAATTGAATTTGTTGCATCAACAAGATCACTTAGTGGATAAAGAACAATTCCACCATCACAAAGTTGGGGGAAGTTGCTCATTAGATTCAAGGCAGTAAAACCTCCCGCAGAAGCTCCAACCAAAACTACTTTTTTAAAAATATTTTGTTGTTGTATAAACTCAATACTTCTAGCTACATCAGCCGTATCAAAAATACCCCACTGATGATTTAGAGACTGTAAATATTTTTTCCCCCAACCACTAGAACCTCTATAATCTGGCACCAAGATAGACCATCCTTTATCTAAAAAGTAACAAAATCTAGAATTGAAAGAAGTTTTGGTCTGGCCTGTTGGGCCTCCATGGATCCAAACTAATAATAGTCCCTTTTGTTCTTTTTGGACACTAGAGCGATAAAAGCGACCATATAAATCTCGATCTCCGGTTTCATCTACTGCGTTAAATTTTAATCCTTTAGGTTCGAAACTAGGAGTTAGCTCAAATCCACCAACAGGACCTTGAGCTAAGTGAGTAGGCAAAGAATCTTCAAATGGAGAAAACGTAGTTATTCTAGTTGGATTGTCATAGTTACTACTAATGCAACAAAGCCGTCCGCCCTTCCAGCTTAAAGCTCCATCTACCCCATTGTGAATGTGATGTTGTTTTTGGGTTTCTAGTTCTACAATCCACAAAGAACTATTTCCGGATTGATTTTTTATAAAAGCTATTTGTTTTCCATCTTCAGACCAAACAAAACTTCTTTGGCCTGGACCCCAAGTGGGATCTCCATGTTCAAAATGTTCTTGAACCAAAGGGTATTTTGAATTAGTGTTCAAATCATATATCCAAAGATTATTCCAGCCTAATTTATCAGATAGATAGGCCAATCGAGAACCATCAGGACTAAAATGGGGTTGACTTACTGAATACTTGGGACCTCCAGCAACTTGTTTGACCTTTCCATTCCAAAAACAAAAAAATGTAATCCAACTATTATCCCAAGCCATATCGGGAACATTCCACTGAATCCAACTTAGAACTCCTTGGGCATTCCAACTAGGATCTAAAACAAAATCTGCTCCAGTTTGGATTCGCTTAGCTTTGGTCTGGTTTGAATCAACTAAATCTAGTACTAATATGTCTTTATCATCTACTACTGCACAAATAAAACTTGCATCATCAGAAAGCACAGGAGAAGATAAGTTATCTCCTGCCAGTATCAATTCAGAGCTTCCCCCAAAGATAGACACACTATATATTCCATCTTTTGCTACATATACTATGTCTTGTCCATTCGGATGCCATTCATATACTCCCCCAGACAATAAATGAGGAGTAACCATAGCCGGATCTGTAGCTATTACAACCTCAGGACCCCCTTGAGAGTCGACTAAGACAAGTTGTGTTCGGTTTTGGGTAACAGAGACAAAACATACTTTGTCGCCTGTAGGGGACAATTTAGGTGCTCCTATGGAGCGTCCCTGTCCACACATAGCTGAAGTAATAACAGTTTTTGACATTTGGTTCAAGCTTTAGACCTTTGATGATTAGTTTTAATTTATCTTTGGTATTCCTAAGTAACAATTTCTATATGAAATTGAAAAAACCTTACATATCAATTACCTATGCCCGATATTAAATTATTTGCCTCTAAATCATATTTAGCAATCAATGCTCTTTGGGTTGCCAAAGTAGGAATAAGTCCCTTTTTAGGACCCAAATTTACACTTTTTAGCTCAGCTTGTTCTTTTTGCCTAAAACTAGGCAAAGTTTTTATCAAATTCAGTTTTGCTCCCAACGAACTAGCATTAGAAATTGATGAATAATAATTTAGAGTTTGGGCCGATATAGCTGAAAGTGTACTAGCTGAAGAACTAAGATCAATCACAGAATAAATTTGGGTCCCAACAAAAGGAATCTTTTTCAAAGGTGCAATAACTGAAGCATTAAAGGTATTTTTTGCAGAATTGAAATCACTAGAAGCTTGGTTGAAATCAGAACTAGCTAAAGATTGATTGTGATTGGTTACAAATTGAACCTTAGCCTCTTTAGCCAAGGCAATCCCAGCATGTACTTGTTTGTATCCTTTGAATAAATAAATACCTACAATAACTACCCATAACACAATGACAGCAAAAACAATAACAATAATTTTTTTCAACAAAAGGGCTCCCAAAGGACAAATATCGGCAAAAACTGTCCTATATATAAAAAAATCATAGTATTAAACTCTTTATTAGCGCTTAAAGACGGCTTAAGTATGTTTTTTTAGGTAACGTCATTTTATGAATCAACAACAAAAGGCCCCTGATCGCAACTTGGCTATGGACCTAGTACGTGTCACCGAAGCTGCTGCCTTAGCTGCAGCTAGATGGATGGGACGTGGAGACAAAGAAGGTGCCGATCAAGCAGCGGTAGATGCAATGCGTGTAGTTTTGCAAAGTGTACAAATGGATGGAATTGTAGTCATTGGAGAAGGCGAAAAAGACGAAGCTCCAATGCTTTTCAATGGAGAAAGAGTAGGTGCTGGAAATCACACTGAAACCGACGTTGCTGTAGATCCTATAGATGGAACTACTCTAACAGCTTATGGTAGAGCAAATGCTTTGGCTGTTATTGCAGTAAGCGAACGTGGAACAATGTTTGATCCAGGTCCTTGTGTTTATATGGATAAAATAGCAGTTGGCCCAGAAGCAGCTGGATGCATAGATATCAATAGACCACTTGAGGACAATCTAAAAGCAATTGCCAAAGCCAAAGGCGAAACAGTTAGAGAACTTACTGTAGTTATTCTTGATCGTCCAAGACATAACGACTTAGTTGCCCAAGTAAGAAAAGCTGGTGCTCGAATTAGACTTATTGGCGATGGTGATGTTGCTGGAGCCATCTCTACTGCTTGGGAGGGATCTGGCGCAGATGTATTGTTAGGGATTGGTGGAACTCCCGAAGGTGTAATTGCTGCAGCTGCTCTAAAATGCATGGGTGGAGAGATGCAAACAAAACTTTATCCTCGCAATGATCAAGAACGTCAACAAGCCTTAGATGCAGGCTATGACCTAGAAAAAGTCCTAACTACTGATGATTTGGTAAAAGGAAATAATAGTTTTTTTGCAGCTACTGGAATCACCGATGGGGAATTACTCCAAGGAGTCCACTACAGCGGCAAAGGTGCTACTACTCAATCATTGGTAATGAGATCCAAATCAGGAACTGTTCGAAAAATTGATGCCTTTCATCAATTACATAAGCTACAAGAATTAGCCCCTTCTAGCTTTTCTTAAATTTAACTAAGTTTCGAACTAATCTTGATACATCTTTACCATCTTGCCACTTTGGAGCCAAAGCTTGTCTTTGGAATCCTTTGGAGAGGTAAAAATGTTCCAAGTAGGAATCGGCTAGTACTTCTACTTGAATAGTTGAACAACCTCTTTGTTTGAGTTCTGCTTCTAGCGAGGTCAATAGGCGACTTCCAATGCCTAGACCTCGCTGAAGCTGGTCAACTATTAAATTTTCAATACAACAAGACTTATTTTTATACCCCGCTTCAACTACTCCAACCACTTGGTTTGCCACTCTAGCTGTAATTACTAACTTCTTGTAGACATATTTAGAAGAAGATGTATTGTTGTGACCTATAGAGTTTGTTTGTTTCCATATTTGGACATCCAAAGGAGCAACCTTAGAAGCACTAAGGCTTATTTCTAGACCCCCCCGACCCGAAATGTGGGCTTCAGACAAAGCAAAATCAGATACAGTAGACCATATTCTGCCTACTTGTTCTTTGAGTAAATCTATTTTTTTTACCACCAAGGTTGTTTTAAAATTAGCCAAAGCAGCAATAGCGGGAGCGATCAAGTTGGGTTCTATTGCATCAGCTATTGTCAAATGAGGAAAAAATGGCCAGGTAAGTTTTCTTTCTAGGGGAAAATGAAAAACATCATTTCGCAACTTATACAAAGCATCTAGATCTCCACCTACTTTTAGATAAAGAACTGGATTATCAGGCCAAAAGCTATCAGCAGGTCCTAGTTCAAGTACAAATTCTTCATTAGAATTTGCTGTTTGGATTAACAAATCAGAAGCTTGTCCAAGACAAGCTTCTGATACATTTACAGGAGGAACTAAAGTAATATGAGGGCTTATTCGATCCAAAGAAGGATCAGCTAGTGCTCGCCTAAGTCCATTGATTTCAATCGAAATAGGTGGATCTAGAACAATTGCAACCCCTAGACGCCACTTAGGCATCTACGGACTAACACCTGCAGCTTGCAGCCTCACACTAGCTCTTCTTTGGGCTAGTTGAACCTCAAGATCATCGGGATTATTACTAGAATTAGCCCTATCTAGAGCTGTTCTAGCTCTGTCTATGTCTATTTGTTCACCTAGTTCTGCAACACCGGCAACTATATCTAGATTAGAACTTTTTACCTTTACAAAACCCCCATGTAGTGCCACAAGGATTTCTTTTTCGGAAGTTTTAATCTTAACTAGCCCAATTTCTAAAGAACCAATAAAAGGCATATGGTGAGCTAAAAAAGCTATATCTCCATTGGAAGCTCTCATAAAAACCATTTCAGCTTCACCATCAAATAAAATCTTTTCAGGTGTAACTACTCTAACGGCAAAAGGCGTAGCCATAATGCTCCTTTATTCTAAAACCTATTTAGTCTGAGCCTCAAGGTTATGTGCCTTTTCTAACAGACTTTCTGCCCCGCCAACGCTCATAAAAGCTTGTTCTGGCAAGTTATCAAAGTCTCCCCTTGCAAGAGCTTCAAATGCTTCAATGGTATCGCCAATTGGGACATAAATGCCCTTCATGCCAGTAAAGGCTTCTGCAACAAAAAATGGCTGTGAAAGATAGCGCTGAATCTTACGAGCCCTACCTACTATGATTCGATCCTCTTCGCCGAGTTCATCTAGACCCAAAATAGCTATAATATCTTGAAGTTCACGATAACGCTGTAGGATTTCTTGTACTTTTCTTGCAATATTGTAATGGCGATCCCCAACAATCTCAGGGGCCAATATGTTACTAGTAGAGGCCAAAGGATCAATAGCTGGATAAATTCCCAATGAAGCAATTTGGCGGGATAATTCACTAGTTGCATCCAAATGGGTAAAAGTAGTAAAAGGAGCAGGATCTGTATAGTCATCTGCAGGTACATATACAGCTTGCATAGAAGTAATAGATTTACCCTTAGTTGAGGTAATTCGTTCTTGTAAAGCTCCCATTTCATCAGCCAAAGTAGGTTGATATCCCACAGCAGATGGCATACGGCCTAAAAGAGTAGAGACTTCTGAACCAGCTTGTACAAAGCGAAATATGTTGTCAATAAACAACAAAACATCGCGACTTTCTACATCTCGGAAATATTCAGCCATAGTCAAAGCAGAAAGAGCTACCCTAAGACGAACCCCAGGAGGTTCATCCATTTGTCCATATACCAAAGCAGCTTTGGACATAACTCCTGATTCTTGCATCTCTAGGATCAAGTCTGTACCTTCTCTGGTACGTTCTCCAACGCCTGCAAAAACAGACACCCCACCATGTTGTTGGGCTACTCTATTGATCATTTCCATAATCAATACGGTCTTTCCTACCCCAGCTCCACCAAAAAGACCAATTTTGCCACCTTCGACATAAGGCTCTAATAAGTCAATGACTTTGATACCAGTTTCAAACATTTTAGCTTTAGGCTCAAGTTCATCAAAAGGAGGTGGGGGACGATGAATTTCCCAGCGTTGTTTTACCTCTCCAATTGAATCGGTATTTAAAGGCTCTCCAATCACATTGAAAACGTGACCTAATACTTCATCACCAACTGGCACTGTTATACCCTGTCCGGTATTTTTGACAATAGTTCCTCTAGTGAGTCCATCTGTTGGCCTAAGACAAACACAACGTACTCTTCCCTCTCCAATTTGTTGAGCAACTTCGGCTACCATTGACAAAGGATTTCCCTCAAGATGATAATCAATCCTCAAAGCTGTATTGATCTCTGGCAAAGAGTCAGGAGGAAATTCAACATCAATTACAGGACCAGCTATAGAAATAATCCTACCGTCGGCTAATTGAGGTTGATCTTGGGGCGATGTTGTAGTGGGGAGACTCATTTTTTACTCCTAAATAATTTAAAACTCATCTGGCTTCTCTTGTTGAAGCAAATCCGGCATCTTCAGGCCTAATAGTTGAAATACCGCCTTGGTTAGAAGAAGATCTAAGTGCTTCTGCGCCACCAACAATATCCATGATTTCACTCGTGATACTGTCTTGGCGAGCTCTATTCATTACTCTACGTAAATTTTTAATTAACTCTTCTGCGTTATCAGTAGCTGCTTTCATTGCTCTTTGACGAGCAGCGTGTTCTGAAGCAGAAGCTTCCAACAAAGCTAAAAATAGCTTAGCTTCAATCCATTGTGGCAACAAAGATTGCCAAATTTGTTCGGCAGAAGGCTCTAGTTCAAAATCAGCAGACTCAGCTGAAGGTGGTTCATCAGAAACCTCAACTGGAAACAAATTACGTACTTCTACTTTTTGACTAGCAAGCGATAAAAAACGCGTTGAGACTACTTTAGCTAAACTAATTTCATTTTCAACAATCAAAGAAAGAAAAGTTTTGCTAACTTGTCGGGCATTTTCAAAGCTTGGAGCATCAGTGAAACCAACATGGGCTTCATCAAATCTTGTTTGTTCATACCTAAAGCGAGCCTGTATCTTTTTACCCACCAACACGACTAAAGGCTTTGTTTCATTATATTCAGGCAAAGATAGAATCTTTTCAGCTGCTTTTAGCACATTTGAATTATATGCACCACAAAGACCTCTATCTGCTCCAACTATAAACAATGCAGGTCTAGCTGTATCGTTGATTTGATTAGCACTAGGAACCAAAGGAGACAAATCCCTTGCTATGGAATCAATAGCATCAATATAAGGTCGTGCTGCATAAATACGCTGTTGAGCTTTTACTATGCGCGAAGCTGCTATAAGCTCCATTGCTTTAGTGGTTTTTTTAGTAGACTGAATACTTTTAACTCTTCGTTTGAGTACTCGTTCTTGGGCGCCGGCCATTAGTTATTAGACCTCTTCTTCGCCTTTGTCTTGTGTTTGGGTTGGAACAAAATTAGATTTGAAAGCCTCAATGGCTGAATCCAGCTGCGAAGTATCAGGAAGAACTTTTTTGGTAACAATAGTTTCCATAAGTTCAGGATGGCGAGCTCTTATATATTCAAGCATTTCTCTTTCAAAACGACCAACATCATGAACCTCAATATCATCTAATAAGCCCTTGGTTCCAGCATAAATAGAAATAACTTCATCTTGTAGGGGAAATGGAGAAGAAAGAGGTTGTTTGAGTAACTCAGCCAAGCGATAACCTCTTTCAAGCTGGGCTTGGGAGACTTTATCCAAATCAGAACCAAAAGTAGCAAAATCTTCTAGTTCTCTAAATTGGGCTAAATCTAGACGCAAAGTAGAAGCTACTGATTTCATAGCTTTGGTTTGGGCAGCTCCACCAACTCTAGAAACAGATCCCCCAACATTGATAGCTGGACGAACTCCAGAATAAAATAAATCTGATTCTAAATAAACTTGACCATCGGTGATTGAAATTACATTAGTGGGGATATAAGCAGAAACATCTCCACCCTTTGTCTCAATAATTGGCAATGCAGTCAAAGACCCTCCGCCTAATTCCTCAGACAAGCGAGCAGCTCTTTCTAATAAGCGACTATGAAGATAAAAAACATCTCCAGGATAGGCTTCACGACCTGGAGGGCGTCTAAGCAAAAGAGAAACTTGGCGATAAGCTTCGGCTTGTTTTGATAGGTCGTCATAAACAATTAATGCATCTTCACCATTTTCCATCCAATGTTGACCCATAGCACAACCACTATAAGGAGCTAGATATTTATAAGGGGCAGGATCAGAAGAAGGAGAATTTACTACTACTGTATATTCCATAGCGCCATGTTCTTCCAAAGTTGCAACTGTTTGAGCAACACTGGAGCCTTTTTGACCAATAGCTACATAAATACACTTTACGCCTTGGCCTTTTTGGTTCAAGATAGTATCAATTGCAACTGCGGTCTTTCCAGTTTTTCTATCCCCAATGATTAGCTGACGTTGGCCTCTTCCAATTGGGGTCATAGCATCTATAGCTTTTATACCTGTTTGCAAAGGTTGATTTACAGGTTGGCGAGCCATAATTCCTGGCGCTTGTACCTCTAGGCGACGGTATTCAGTAGCTGCAATTGGGCCATTTCCATCAATTGGAACCCCCAAAGGACTAACTACTCTTCCAAGAAGACTATCTCCAACTGGAACTGAAAGTATATTTCCAGTTGCTTTTACAATTTGTCCTTCTTGCAGATCATCTGCATAGCCAAGTAAAACAGCTCCAATGGCATCTTCTTCTAAGTTGACCGCTAGACCAATTAAGCCTCCTTCAAATTCCAACATTTCATTTACTGAAACATTAGGAAGCCCAGAAACTTTGGCTATACCATCGCCAACTTCGAGAATTCTACCTACTTGTTCTGTTGCCATTTCAGGGGTAAATCCCTCTAAATGACGTTTTAAAACATCAGTGATGTCTTTGGCATTTATCGTAAGCTCACTCATGGCCATCTCCATTAGATCCATTGTTAGATTGAACAGATGTCAAAGCATTGCGTAGCTGATGTAAACGGTATCTGATGCTATCATCAATCACAGTATCGCCCACTATAGCCATAATTCCACCTAACAAGGATTTATCTTCTACTATACGAATATCAACATGATGACCAACAACTTGTTCTAGTGCTTGACTGAGACGTTGTTTTTGATCATCATCTAAATCAGTAACTGAATACACTTCAGCTACCCTAGCTCCTCTTTCAACTGAAGCTCTATAGGACAAAAAATCCAATAGCCCTACTAAATTGCGTCCATTGCTCGTATCTAGTGCGTATCTAACAAGACGAGTTGTAGTCTCACTAACGCGGTTTTTCAATAATTCCAAAATTATTGATTCTCTAAGACTCATAGGAAATTGAGTATCAGACAAGCTGACTTGAAGCTCTTTAGAAGATTCCAAGATTCTAGCTAAGCGGAATAATTCATCTTCGATATTTATCAAAGATGATTCATCTAGTCCATCAAAGCTTGCAGCTGCATAACCTTCTAAGCGTTGTTTAGACAAAGAACGACCCACATTTGGATCAACAATCGGAGTTGAAACTTTATTTGCAGCCAAAGAATCAACCTCTGTAGCCAATCTTTGATAAGTCCATTCTAAATCACTTATAAAATCAACTGCTGTGTCGTTTCTTATAGCAAACAGAACTAGTTTCCAACTCAAATCTCCAATCCTAGGCTTTAGCAAATCTTGCCCAATTGATTGGCGAGTCCTAAAGCCTAAAGCTGGATCAGACATTATATAACTTAGTTGTGGGTTGGAGGCAAAAAACGATCTAACTGAACTAACCTCAGCATGAAGCTGGGCTAAATCGCCCCTTGACTTTGCTTTTTCAACTACTCCTGTTGCATAGCCACGGAACAGTTCGTTCATTGCTTATGCTCCTACTTTTTGTATATAAGAGTCAATCAAAGCCATATTTGCTTCACGGTCTATATTTGCTTGTATAACTTTTTCTGCTAGATCCAAAGCAAGTTCAGCCATATCTGTTCTTATCTCATTGATAACCCTTGCGCGTTCAATAGCAAGACTTTCAGCATTTCTTCTATGAAGTTCTTCCACTTCAGCTTCGGTTCTAGCAATTAAATCTCTACGTAGTGATTCTGCTGTTTGACGAGCTTCATCAATAATACGATTAGATTCTTTTTTAGCCTCAGCAAGGCGTGCTCTGTATTCTTCAAGGATTGCCTCAGCTTCAGTGCGTCTTTTTTCTGCACCTTCTAAATCATTTTTAATTTGAGCTGAACGGGCATCCATAGTCTTTTTGATACTTGGATAAGCAAATTTTTGTATTACAGCTAGCAATACGACAAATGATAGTAAAGACCAAATAATTTCATTTGTCGAAGGAAGTACCGGATTGAATACGGTTGCGGCCAAAGACAAAGTAACCATAGTCTAGGTGGTGTATTGAATTAGAATAAAGACAACAAAACCAATCAAAGCTAAAGCTTCAGCTAAAGCAAAGCTCAAAAATGCAAGACCTCTTACAGGACCAGAAGCTTCTGGTTGACGAGCAATAGCTTGAATAGCTTGTCCAAATATTATACCTATACCTATACCTGGCCCAATAGCAGCCAAACCATATGCAAGACCTGCGCCAATAGCAGCCAAACCATGCATTATGTTTGTACTTTGGATAGTACCCTGGCTCACTGCCAGAAATAAGTGAAACACCATCGCCTCCTAATAAATAAATGCTCTAAGGATAAATCCTTTGGTTCAGTAGAGCAAACCATTTGAACCAACCCACCCCCCTGTCAGACAAAGCTACTTGCAGACAAGAGAAAACTTTCACAAGCAAAATTACAAAAAACTAAAATTACAAAACCAATTTACAATTGGTGAGCAGAACGTTTTGCTTCTCCAATATACATAGCAGTCAACACAGTAAATATAAAAGCTTGCAGACCTGCTATGAAAATTTCAAATCCGCTAATTCCTACTAATAATATAAAAGGTAGTGGAAGAAGCAAAATAATAAAACTTTTCACAAATAAAACTTCACAAAAAACAGTAAACACAGTAAGTAATAGATGACCAGCTAGCATATTACCAAAAAGTCGGACTGCTAAGGCGAATGGACGAACTAATTCAGTAGAAATTAATTCCAAAGGACCTAAAAGGAACTTCAACGCAAATGGTACATCAGGTGGAATTGCTATGGACTTGAAGTAGTTGACAAATCCATGACTTTTGATTCCCACTATATTAAATACTATCCAAACCCCAATAGCTAAAGGTAAAGGAGTAGACATTCTAGCCGTAGCAGGCATTTGGAGAAAAGGAATCACTTCAGATAAATTGGAAAAAAAGATAAAGAAAAAAAGAGCAGTCAGACCAGGTATCCAAGCTGCACCATCAGATCCCATTCCTTCTCTAACAATATTTTCAGAAACAAATTCAATACTTGCTTCAACTAAATTTTGTACTCCAGTTGGAACAAGGTTTTTCTTCTTAGATGCACTAACAAACAATACAATAGCTGCAGCAGAAGCAATCATAGATATAATTGCAACTTTGTTAATTGCAAAAGGAGTGCCTTGAAACAACACATTAGGCCAATTCAAAACATTTGTTACAGGAATTGACAGCGACAACATCTCTGTCACTTTTTACGCCTTTCTTCCAACACTAGAGATTCGAGGGAGAACTCCTGGATTAGCAAGAGTCAAAGATAACTGCTTAGCTTGCCAAGTTACTATGACAAAGTGAGTTATGCCAAGAGTAAATAACATAGGTACTAATCTAACCCATGATTGACCCAAAACAGCATAAACAGCACCTGTAATTAATAGCAAGGCTCCAATATAGATTCCTAAAGCTGTTGGCAATAACATATAGAACGAACGCTTTGCCATCTTAGATAGTATCAATGCTGAAACTCCTAAGTTGAACAAGACTAAAACTAAACCATAAAGCGAGGATAAAAATCCATCCAAACCCCAAACAAAGCTACTTATTACAAGTAAAAAAGGACCCAACATAAGACCTTTTTTAAGCATTGATTTTCCAATTCGTGCTTCAACGTCATCTGAGGGCACTTGATCTGTGGCTAATAAAAATTTCTCCATCAATAATTACCTTTATTTGTCGAGGTCTTTGCGTATCCTTGTTTAGACAGGCGAAACATAGCAACTATCAAAGGGGAATATTTTTGATTTGATTCACCTTTTTGCTGTCTTATTTTTTCAGCTTTAGAAGCATAAAAAATACGCACTATAGTACCTGAGATAGCAAATACTAACAATCCTATAGAAAAGTACGGATAAGTGTGTAAATAATTGTCAATCAAATACCCTATAAAGAAAAAAACTACAGGAGTTGCTACTAGTTCAAATCCACCACTTAGTAAGTCTCCAAAATTTCCACTGCTATTGAGTCTTTTAGACTCAAACTGGGCTCGTTTCAAAAAATTAAAACCTCTTATTAGGTACAATTAGTATTTTTGCAATATCGACTGCAATCATGAAAAGAAACTGATAATTATAATTCACTTCAAAACCATAAGTCTAATTTTGTTACTTGAGATGTTTTTCTAGATTAAGATCGTGATTTTAGTTGGTCTTTGTCCTGGGCATTTTTGTCATCAGTGTTTTTGTCATCTTTTGGGCTGTGATCTATATTAGCCGATTTATGACGAATACCGGGGTGAAATAAGGTGTAAAGAATTATTCCCAATACCCCTACAACAAAAGGTGCAATGGCATTTCCTTGATTAGTAAAAGTAGGATACAGAACAAAACCAGATAATATAGCTGTCCAAGCCCAAAGTATCAATACTGATCTTTTATGTCCATGCCCCAGTCGCATAAGACGGTGATGGAGATGGTCTTTATCTGGACTAGAAAGACCTTTGTGTTTTACAGCTCTTCTTACAATTGCAAAAGCTGTATCTAAGATTGGAACGCCTAAAATAAAAAATGGAATAAACAAAGGTGCAAAAAAGAAATAAGTCTCCCCACTAAAAGCTTGAGTAGTCCTACCTCCTACAACAATTGTAGAAGCAGCCATCAAAAGCCCTAATAATAAAGCTCCTGCATCTCCCATAAAAATTTTCGCGGGATGAAAATTATGAGGCAAAAATCCAATAGTGAGTCCAAAGACAATTATGGCTAGTAAAGGACTTATGCTAGAAGAAGACAAAAGGCCTACATCTTGTAGCCTAATTCCATAGATAAAAAAAGCAATTGAAGCGATCGCTACAATTCCAGCAGCTAGTCCATCTAGTCCATCTATAAAATTTACCGCATTTGCCATACCAGTTACCCAAATAGCAGTCAAAAGAGGAGTCACCCCAGGAGATAAAATCACAAGTCCTGCAAAAGGAATCCTAAAATAAAACATAGTGACGCCAAAAAGATACAAAACACTAGCTGCTAAAACTTGACCTGCTAGTTTTGTTGGAGCCGATATGTCTTTGAGGTCATCAAATAGGCCAACAGCAAAGATGATAAAAGCTCCCACAAAAACTCCCATAGGCTCAGAAGATCCTTTAAAGACAGAGCGAAACTGAGGTAATTGAGAAGCTACAAATAAAGCTATACCAAAAGCTACAAACATAGCTACCCCTCCTGCTGTAGGAGTAGGCTTTTGATGAACCATTCGTTCATCTGGTATAACCATTATTTTGTATTTTGTAGTAAATCTTCTAACAGCAAAAGAGCCAAAAAAGGTAATGCTTGCGGCGATAATAAAAACCACCGCATAACTCAACATCAAATTACTTATCTTTTAGCTCTGGATAAGGACTAAATTTCAAACTTAGAGTCCTTACTTCATCACGTACTTGTTCCAATTGGTCTTGGTTGTCTTTGTTGTTCAAAACCTTACCAACAAGAGATGCAATTTGTTTCATTTGTTCAGCTTGCATTCCTGTTGTTGTAACAGAAGCCGTACCAATACGCAACCCACTTGTGACAAAAGGAGATCTAGGATCATTTGGAATCTGGTTTTTATTACAAACAATTCCAACTGAATCTAATACTTCTTGAGCTTGCTTGCCCCCAAGGTCAGGGTCAAAACTTCTTAGATCGATTAAAGATAAGTGATTATCAGTTCCACCTGAAACCAATCTAAAGCCTTCTTTTTCCAACTCATTTGCCAAAGTTTTAGAATTAGCTACAATTTGAGCCCCATATTGGGCAAAAGAAGGATCTAAAGCTTCTTTGAACGCAACTGCTTTTGCAGCAATTACATGTTCCAAAGGTCCCCCTTGTAGGCCAGGAAAAACAGCTTTATCTATAGCTTTGGCATACTTTTCTTTACAAACAATTGCTCCCCCTCGAGGCCCACGCAAAGTTTTATGAGTAGTAAAAGTCACCACATCTGCTACAGGGGTTGGATTGGGATGTTGTCCTGCTGCAATCAATCCTGCAACATGGGCTGCATCAAAAAGGAATAAAGCCCCTACTTCATCTGCAATTTGACGAAAAGCAACAGGGTCAATTATACGAGGATAAGCAGTAGCTCCAGCAACTATTAATTTAGGTCTATGTTTTCTCGCTAGCTGTGCTACTTCATCAAAATCGATCTGTTCATTTTCATCACTTACTCCATAGGCAACAAAGTTATACAATTGCCCACTTAAATTTACAGGAGAACCATGGGTAAGGTGTCCTCCTTGATC
>JAJYPT010000021.1 GCA_021795135.1 Actinomycetes bacterium | reverse complement strand
CAACAAGTCCCGCAATGAAGCTTTAGGTTTTTGTAAGGGTCAATGGATCCTTTGGCTAGATGCTGATGAAACTCTTAGTGGTAAAACCAACAGACTTCGTTATAAATTACTGAGCATTAATCCTCCAGAAGCGTTTCAGGTTGAAATAGAAAATCTTTTAGGTTCAGGAGTATCATCTCGCTCTGTACATCCTGCTACACGCTTGTTTCAAAGAAAGCTTGGAAAATGGTCCGGACGAGTTCATGAACAGGTTTTACATAAAAACAACGGTCTGCTAAAAGGAATTTTGTTAGACGAAGTACGCATTATCCATACAGGATATTTGGATAAAGTTATTAAAGCTAAAAATAAAAGACAACGAAATTTAAGAATAGCTCAAGCAGAACTTGAGGTTTGTAGTAACGACAAAGATAAAGCTATAGCTTTAGTAAATGTTGCACGTTCTTTGTTTGTATTGGAACAATTTGAAGATTCTTTTAAAAAATGTGAAGAAGCAATAAAAATTTCAAAATCAAATATGATCAATACTCGGTTAGCTCTTCGCACAGGAATTGAGTGTTTAGTATCTTTGAAAAGACTAGACGAGGCAGTAGATTGGTGTACCAAATTACGCAATTTAAGTAATAAACCAGTTTTAGCTAATATTATGGAAGCTCGTGTTAGGGCTTTGAGGCAAGAGTATGCTCAATCATTGAGGCTTTTTGAAAAAATTGGTGAGCACGAAGTTGATGATGATCTATTTGAATATGGAAGTCACATGGTTGCAATGGCCCATGCGGGAGTTTTATCCCAATTAGGACGTAAGAATGAAGCCGCTGATGTTTTATTAGATGCCTTAGAGCATCATAATGCTTTAGATACCCATATCGGAACCTTGGTGGAACTTTTATATACCGCTGATAGATCCACTACCGAGATTGTAGATGTTTTAGATGTAAAGCTTCTGCCTCAATGGCTTGCACAAATTACTCAGCTGACTTCTAAGCCAGCAGCAGAACTATTAGAGGGATTGTGGAAACGTTGGCCTGACGAGCTTGCTATTTATGCAGCAGCTGCTAATTTTGGAAGTCGTTTTGATATTCTTCCAGCCATGGATTGGTCTCTAAGACTTCGTCAAAAAAACCTTGCTAATGCTTGTCCACTAATAGCAATAGCAAATGATTTATATACCTCTTTAGACCAACGACTGCGGGCTGCTTCGATAGCTGCTGGTAGTTTTGGAGATGAAAGAGCTAGAAATATTCTTTTAGAGCTTCTTCCGCAAGTACCCCAAGAACAAACTGAAGAATTATTGAAAGAATTAGCCCTCTATTGTCCTGCGGTTTTTGCTGAAGCTAATAATTAATTTATTGGTTTCAGTATCAAAAGTAAAAAGTACAAGTACTTTAATCCAGAACTATAAGCTATGTGTCCTTGTTGGCTTGAGGATCTTGTTTATTGGTAGTTTTTATTTTCCCTAAAGCTTCTAGATCCGACCTGGAAGGAGATGCTGATTCTTCATTAGCTTTTTGTAAAGCAGCAAAGACTTCTTCTCTATGGACGTCAATATTTCTAGGTGCTTGGATGCCGACTCTTACTTGATCCCCTCGTATTTCTAGAATGGTTATAGTAATATCATGACCTATCATTATACTCTGGTTTTCTTTACGGCTCAGGACCAGCATGGGCTTCCTTTCCCTAGTTCTTAGCTAAGCCAATCTTATAGGATAATATCTTTTTATAAATCTTATAGGACAATACCTTTTTATAAAAGAGTAGTTATTTATTTAGCATCAAGTTCTCAAGAATTTAAAGTATGTGACGAATAATAACTCGTAGATTTCCCTTTAGGATTTGGAATTTTCAATGAATGATGAAATGGATGAAGTAATAAGTGAGTTTTTGATTGAAAGCTATGAAAATCTAGATAGGTTGGATCAGGAGTTTTTAGATCTTGAACGAGACCCTCAATCAAAGCTAATCCTGTCTAGTATTTTTAGAACTGTCCATAGCATAAAAGGAACATCAGGATTTTTAGGCTTTTCTAAATTAGAAAAGATTGCTCACGCAGGAGAAAATCTTTTAGGAGGACTAAGAGATGGTGAGCTTTTTATAACACAAGCTTCTACAGATGCTCTTTTGGCCTTAGTGGACGTGCTACGAAGAATACTTTCTAATATTGAAGCTAATCAAGGCGAAGGCGATGAAGATAACTCAGAGCTTATTGCAACATTGACTAGACTTGTTCAAGAGCCAACGACTGAAAATGTTGCAAAAGTTACTGAAAATATTATAGAACCCACTCATCAAGACAAAGAAGGTATCTTTAAAGATTCGATTCCTTTAGTTGAAAAACTAATTGACAACGATCCTGGTCTGATTGTCTTTGAGTCTCTAGTCCAGAACAATACAGCTAAGCCAGTTCAAGAATCAGTAGCTATAAATACCCCGAATCTGGAAGAAACTAAGTTGAATGATGTCTTCGACAAGCCTGGTGAAGCTATAAATACTCCTACAGGGGCTAAATCTTCTAGTCCAATAGAAGTATCTCTCAAGGCACTATACGTGTAGATGTAGGACTTTTAGACAAACTCATGACTCTTGTGGGAGAGCTTGTACTTGCTCGAAATCAAGTTTTACAATTTAGTGCCACCCAATCTGACCCAGCTTTGTTAAGTGCTACCCAACAGCTCAATTTATTGACAAGTGAGCTTCAAGAAAGTGTTATGAAAACTAGGATGCAGCCCATAGGGAAGCTATGGAGCAAATTTCCAAGAGTTGTTAGAGATCTAGCTGGAATATGTGGTAAGCGGGTCAGGGTCCAGATGGAGGGAGAAGATACAGAACTTGATAAAACAATCATCGAAGCTATTGGAGATCCTCTTACCCACATTATTAGAAATGCTATAGATCATGGGATCGAAGAACCTGCTATTAGAACCAGAAGAGGAAAGCCTGAAGAAGGAAAACTTTCACTCAAAGCTTTTCATGAAGGTGGTCAAGTAAACATCGAAATTAGCGATGATGGAGCAGGTATCAATGTCGAAAAGGTAAGAGCTAAGGTCCTAAAACAAGGCCTTATTTCTCCAGAGCAATTAACTCGTATGAGCGAACGAGAACTTATACAACTAATATTTTTGCCAGGATTTTCTACTGCGGAACAAGTAACTAGTGTTTCTGGGCGTGGGGTAGGGATGGATGTTGTCAAAACCAATATTGAAAAAATTGGTGGAAGTTTAGATATCCATTCCGAATTAGGTAAAGGCAGCACAATAAAAATAAAAATTCCTCTTACTTTAGCTATTATCCCAGCTCTTGTTGTTACAAGTGATTCTTGTCGTTATGCAATACCACAAGTAAGCTTGCTTGAACTAGTTCGTCTTGATTCTGAAATAGCTTTTAAATCAGTTGAAAATATTCACGGAGCACCTGTTTATCGATTAAGAGGAAAACTTCTTCCTTTGGTGTATTTATCTTCTGTATTGAATACAGGATCTGCCCAATTGAACCAAGACGTAGCAAGTATCGACATAGTTGTTCTTCAAGCAGATAAATTACAGTTTGGTTTAGTGGTAGAAAGCATCAAAGATACTGCTGAAATAGTAGTCAAACCACTAGGACATCATTTGAAGTCAGCTTCTGTTTTTGCTGGATCTACCATCATGGGAGATGGAAAAGTAGCCCTCATATTGGATGTGGTTGGTCTTGCAGAACATGCGGGACTAGCTTCTAAAGTTGAAGCTATAGCAGCAAGTAATTTAGCTGGAATTCAAAACGATTCGACCGAAGGAGAGAAATTGCTTTTGGTTGGAGTTGGTGATAATTCAATTGCTATACATCTTTCCACTGTGGCTCGGTTAGAAGAATTTCCCGCTTCTGCGATAGAAAGTGCAGGAGGTCGCCCTGTTGTCCAATATAGACATGGGATTCTACCTTTGGTGGATTTAGCTGACTTTACTGGTGGTTATTCTGCTTTTTCTCAAAACGAATCTCCCTTTCAAGTGGTTGTGTGCTCTGGGCCTCATGGAATAATGGGCCTCATAGTTGATCGCATAATAGATGTAGTGCAAGAAAATATCCAGATTCAATTAATTGGAGAAAGACATGGATTTATTGGATCTTCAATAATTCATAACAAAATGACTGACTTGCTAGATGTACATGCAGTTATAAGCAGTATTGATCCTAGTTTTTTTGATGAAATGAAAGAAGCTCTTATTGGGGGAGTACGATGACAATTGCAGCAACAAAACAGTTCTGTACTTTCTTTGTGGGAGGACATTATTTTGGAGTTCCAGTTTTAGATGTCCAAGAAGCCATTCGCTATCAAGAGATGACTTCTGTTCCTTTGTCATCGTCAGTGGTAAGTGGATTGATCAACCTAAGGGGTCAAATAGTAGTTGCTTTTGACTTGCGCCGCCGCCTAGAACTTCCTCCTAGAAGTGATGGGGCTAAACCTATGAACGTGGTTGTGCGTCATTTAGATGGAGTGGTTAGTTTATTGGTTGATGAAATTGATGATGTGGTAGAAACAGACGAAGTAACTTTTGAGCCTGCTCCAGCAACTCTAAAAGGAGTTGCAAGAGAAGTAATCCTAGGTGCCTATAAACTGAAAAATCGTTTGCTTTTAGTTTTAGATATAGAAAAGGTTTTATCCATAGAAGCAATAACTTCAGGAGATGGGGATGACAATGCAAGTTAAAACTCGTGGTCAAAAACATCTTTCAGTCCCAGATAGTACCCAAGATTTACTAGCTAGGCAGTCAATAGTTGACTCAATTTCAGCTGTGATCTCAATTGCTGAAAAATTAGGTATTGATGTATCAAAAATAGGTACTAATTCTGAACAGACCTCTATTCAAGCAGCAGTGGCTTCTGCTACAGCAGATGAGGTTAGCACTCAATTAATTGAATTAGCAGAAACAGCTAAGGGATTTACTAATTCAATGATAGCTATAGCAACAACAACCTCCGATGCATCTAAAATCGCTGAAACTGGAGTGAGCGAAGCAGAATCAGCTATTTCTACTGTCTCAAGTCTAGGCGAGAGTAGTTCTGCGATAGGAAAAGTTACCAAAGTAATAACCTCTATTGCTCAACAAACTAATTTGCTAGCCTTAAATGCGACCATTGAAGCGGCTAGGGCTGGAGAAGCCGGAAAAGGTTTTTCCGTGGTTGCTAATGAAGTAAAAGAACTAGCCAAACAAACTGCAGCTGCTACGGAAGATATCAATAAAAAAGTCCAAGCAGTACAAGAAGGTACCAAAGGAGCCATTGAAGCTATAAATAATATAGTGGCTATACTGAGAGAAAATTCTGGACGTTTAGAAACCATCCAAGACGAAGTAGAGAGTCAATCTAGAGCAAGCAAAGAAATAGCTACCTCTTTAGAAACCCTAACTGGTGGGGGAGAAGAGATCGTAGATAAGGTAATTGAAGTTACTCGCTTAGCAAGAGAAAGTTCTTCTTCTTCTATCAATAGTCAAATCGCTTCAAATGAAATGATTGATCAACTTAAAAATATTAAACAATTGGTAAAAAGCTTGTGATAAATGCAATAAATAAAGCTTTTATCTAAATTAGTAAGATAAAGGTTTTATTGATAAATATAAATTTTTTAGGCTGTTTTTAAAGAAATAAAAAAACCTACCGAAGATTTAATAAATATTTATAGAAATAATAGATAGGGTCAAGATGGATATTTTAGTTGTTGATGATAGCAAAGCTATGAGAATGATTGTCAAACGTAATTTACGACAAGCTGGATATGGAGAAGCTGAAGTTACCGAAGCTTCTAATGGGGTAGAAGCTTTAGGTTTGATTCGCTCAAACGATTTTGATTTGGTTCTTTCAGATTGGAACATGCCCGAAATGTCAGGAATTGAATTACTACAAGCTACAAGATCTGAAGGGATAAAGGTAAATTTTGGCTTTGTTACCTCCGAAGGTAGCCCAGAAATTCGTAAATTAGCTCAAGAACATGGAGCTTTGTTTTTAATTGTAAAACCCTTTACCCCAGATGCATTAGAAAAAGCAGTAGATCTCGTAGGAGCTTAAAGGTAATAATTTACGTTTTAATCCAAATTATTACTGTAATTATAGATATGATCCTAAAGTGAGTGTTTTCTTACCTACCCCTGAATCTGTAGCTAATCTATTTACTTCACTACTGGGACGTGAAGTAGAAGTATCACTAAATCGAAGATTAATAAGCGAAGTAGCTATAGCAGCTTCTTATTCAGATGATTCTGCTAAACGAGTAGCTGTTTGTTTATTGGATATGAATCTAGGAGCAAGCTTAGGGGCTGCTTTATCTCTAGTTCCTAAAGCAGTTGCAGACAATGCAGGTGACGCAGTTGAGCTTCCAGAAGGAATATTAGAGAACTTACATGAAGTCTTAAACATATCTGCCCAATTTTTCTATAACGAAGATACAGAACGTATTTCTTTAGAAAATATATATCCTCCTCCTGATGAATTTCCATTAGATATAATTCCACTAATTGATCAAAAAGAAAATAGAGTTGATATGCGTGTAGATATCCAAGGATATCGCTCTGGCAATATTGCATTTTTAGCTTTGGATGGAATTCATTCTGAATAATAAAAAATTTTTTATTATTCTTTTCATTGCCTATTTAAATATAAAAACGTCAGTAATAGATATATATTACTGACGTTTTTATATTTAAATAGCTTATCTTTATCCGAATAAAAACATTTTTTAAAGTTTGTGAATTCTATTTATATTTGACTCATACAAGTTTTTTAATTTATTTTCTCAACTTTATAGTTTGAATAACCGAATAATTATGGAGTTTAGAAAAAGGATAAAACTAGTATGAAATTACTTCATAAAGCAATTGCAGCATTCGGGTTATTATTGCTACTAACAGTAATTGGGGGAGGTTTTTTAATCTATTTGGTCAATAATTCTAGCCCAAGTTTCGCAAAATCTCTCTGAAATCTCTTAGTTTTGGTCAATTTGGGCTTGTCTGATTTATGCAAGTGCTGGTAGAAGAGTTATGGATTCTCTAGATCGTAAATGTAGTGTCCTAATAATTATATATTAGATATAAGTAGTTGTAATTGGAGTAAGTATTAAGTAAACTTGGCTTTGTGTACATACGCCAAGTCCAGACTCAAAATAATAAAACTGGACAGACCTATACTAAATATCAACTAGTAGAGTCTTATCGCTCTGATAAAGGTCCAAGACAAAGAATTGTTATGACTCTAGGCGAATTAGACCTAGATAGGTCACATTGGCCTAAGCTAGCAGCTGCAATTTCAGACAGATTATCTGGAACTGAATCTATTTTTGAATCCGACCCTACAATTGCAAGACTCACAGATCTTGTGATGACAAAATATAAGTTTAGATCCGATGCTAAAGCCATTAGGCACCAAAGACAACACAACGCTGATTTTGAAACTATTGACCTTAGCACTGCCACTACAACTCTATCTAGAAGCCTTGGTCCTGAAATAGTTGCAAACAGTTTTTATGAGTCTTTAGGCTTTACACAAATCCTAAAAGACGCTGGTGTAAAAGATAAAGATATTCCCATTGCCAAAGCTGTAATTTTGTCCAGACTTATAGCACCTGGATCAGATCGCAAAACTCATAAATGGATCAAAAATAACTCTTGTTTAGCTGAAATTTGTGGAATTGATCTTGAAAAATTCAACAAAGACAAGATATATAACATCTGTGATGTTATATATGCCAATAAGACAAAGATAGAACATGGTCTTTATAACTCAGCCTCAAAACTTTATCCGTCTGATAAAAAGCTGTTTTTATTTGATCTAACCAATACCTACCTACAAGGAAGTGCTAAAGCTAATCATCTAGCTAAAAGGGGACACTCTAAAGAAAAACGTTCTGATTGTGCCTTGGTGTCACTTGCACTTGTAGTCGACCATCGTGGACTTGCTATATATAGTGAGATCTATGAGGGAAATATATCTGAGCCAAGAACTTTAGATGATGTGGTTAAATCTGTTTTAGAACTAGATACTGGATCACTATTTAGCCAAATATCTCCAACAGTTGTAATGGATAGAGGTATTGCAACAAAGCAAAATCTTGAATTACTAAAACAACGTGGATTTTCCTATGTTGTAATTGAACGAGCCAACAAAACAGGTGCATACAAAGAACACTTTGCCCAGATGCAAGGTTTTAGCGAAATTACAGACTACAGCGGATCACCTATTTGGATAAAGAAGATTCAAACAGACAACAGTTGTGTTGTACTTTGTAAAAGTGTTGGCAAACAAAACAAAGACCAAGCAGTAATAGATTCTGTAACATCTAAGTTTTTAGAAGAAATAGAATCCCTTAGGCAATCTATAGCCAGAAGCTCTATTTCAAAAAGTGAAAAAGTATCCGAAAAACTAGGAAGAATAAAGTCCAAATATCCAAGAGCTATTAGTTCTTATGATATTAGCTTTGTTTATCACCCCAATCATGGACAGATCATCAACAAAAAACGCTTCAATAAGGTAACTGATCTATTGGTAGTCGAAAAGACACAAAAGGCCGATAAAGATCTTCTAGCTGGCTGTTATGTCATTGATACTAGTCACCAAGAACTAGACGCAGAGCAGATCTGGCATAGTTATATGACCTTAGTAAAAGTAGAAGGTGCCTTTAGGGATCTAAAAAGTGACCTTGGACTAAGACCTATTTATCATCAGCTAGCAACTAGAACAGCTGCACATCTTTTTATCTCAGTACTTGGATATCATCTGTTATCCCAAATTGAACTAAGCCTTAGACAACACGGTGACAAAAGACGCTGGTCAACTATTAGAGATGAACTATTCACCCATACCAGATCAACTATGATACTAACAAATGATAAAGGCGTTGTCTTTCACCTTGTTCACTCAGGTACACCTGAAACCAATCATAAACAGATTTATAAAACCCTTGGAGTAGCTGATCCACTTTCTCGCATAAAGACAGTTGCGGCTCATTTGTAGTACCTAATTGAAATAGCTAATGCTTTTACCTGGGAGTATATGTTAAAATTTAGAAACTTGGGCTAGGTCTTCTCTTTCTTCGTTTCGTTCTAAAGAATCAATTATGACCAATACCGTCCAAAGCCTAAAATCTGATTTTTATAATTATGATGACCAAATGAATATGTATGTATTAGTTGCAGCAACTTCGAGTAGTAATAAATCTTTGATTAGCGCAACATATAGTCAAGCTCTTGGTGCTAAAAATAGGTTCAGTTCTAATTTGAATAAAGCCTTTTCTCTTGCTACAAATTCCCAGCAAAAAGCAACTCTACAAAGAATAAAAAATGATTTTGTATCTTATAACGGTTTTAGTTCTCAGGTACATAATGCAGTAATTGCAGGAAATATTAAAAAAGCAGCTTATATTATGACTATTGGAAACCTCCAGCCTTCTAATGACATAATGACTGCTTTACAAATAGCAAAGACTCAAGCTGTTGCCAATTCTCGAGGAAGATTAAATTCAATTGCTTCTTCTAGTAATTCTGAGTTTACTTTTACAATTGCCATAGTGTTTTCTGTTGTTGTTTTTGCTATAGCTTTTGCTTTTGGTTTTTACAAGATGGTAATTGTTCCAATAGATGATTTGGGCAAAAAGATGGAAGATATTGCAAGTGGAGAAGGAGATTTGACCCAAAGGGTGGAAATGTCTAGAAAAGATGAGCTAGGTTTATTGGCTGAATCTTTTAACTCTTTTGTATTGGGAATACAACAAGTTGTTTCTGAGGTTGCAGGAAATGCAAATTCTTTAGCATCTTCTTCAGAAGAATTATCTGCGGTAAGTAAACAAATTGCGGAAAATGCCGGCACTTCTTCAGGTCAAGCTGGATTGGTTGCAGCAGCTGCAGAACAAGTTAGTAGCCATATGAATACAGTTGCTTCAGGAGCTGAAGAAATGGGAGCTTCCATAAGAGAAATAGCCCAAAATGTTACCTCAGCTGCCAAAGTAGCACAAAGTGCTGTAGAGGTTGCTGAATCTGCTAATCATACTATGTCAAAACTTGGAAATAGTTCTTTAGAAATTGGCAACGTTATAAAACTAATCAACTCTATTGCAGAACAGACTAATCTTTTAGCACTAAATGCAACTATTGAAGCTGCTAGAGCTGGAGAAGCTGGAAAGGGTTTTGCTGTAGTTGCTAATGAGGTAAAAGATTTAGCTCAAGAGACTGCAAAAGCAACAGAAGATATTGCTAGACGTATTGAAACTATTCAAAATGATAGTCGCGACGCTTTACATGCTATAGAAGAATTTAGTGTGATTATTGGTCAGATAAATGATTTTCAAACCACAATTGCTGGAGCTGTTGAACAACAAGCTGCTACCACTAGTGCAATGAGTCGCAACATAAGTGAAGCTGCAAGTGGAAGTTCTGATATTGCTTCTAATATTCAAGGAGTTGCAAGTGCAGCAATGGCAACTACTGAAGGGATAGCTGATTCTGAACAAGCTACTGCTTTATTGGCTCAAATGTCAGGAGAACTTCAACAATTGGTTGGTCAATTCAAGTATTGATTTATATAGCGAAGCTATTTTATCTATAGTTTTAAAAAAAGTTGTAGTTGAATCAAAAAAGAGATTTTGGCAAAAAGTTAGCTGAAAGGTTAACTAATTGACGAAATCTCTTTTTTGATTCAACTACAGAACTATTTTTATTTGCTTGGAACTACATTCATCCTTTTGTTAAGTATTGGGACAGCTATGGTTATTTGTATATTATATTAGGGCATTATGGCACAAAATATTATTGTTCGATTGCCCGATGGTGATAACTTAGAATTTCCAAGTGGTGCTTGTGTCGCTGATTTAGCTACTTCTTTGGGTCCTTTATTTTCTGAGGCTGCTATTGCAGGACTAATGGATGGAAAACTAGTAGATTTAAATGCTGAGATCGTTGATGGATCAACAGTAGCTATAGTCCAAGCTAATTCTCCAGCAGGGCGAGAAATTATTCGTCACTCTACTGCCCATGTTTTGGCCCAAGCAGTACTCAATCTTTGGCCAGGAGCTCACTTTGCTGTTGGTCCTCCTATAGAAAATGGCTTCTACTATGATTTTCAACTTCCCAATGAAGCCCATTTTACAGATGAAGATATTGAGAAAATTGAAAAAGAAATGCGTCGCATAATCTCTCAAGATCAACCATTTATTCGAGAAGAGCTTTCTATTTCTCAAGGCCTAGATCTTTTTGCAGATCAACCTTTCAAAAAAGAGATAATCGAAGCAGTATCTCAGACAAATACCGAAGGATTAGACCCTGAAATAGCATCCGAACAAACAGTTGCAGAAAATGGAAGGCCTATTGTTAGTATATATAGAAATACTGATACTTTCGTAGATCTATGTCGAGGTCCTCATGTTCCTGCTACTTCACGGCTAGGAGCTTTTAAGCTAACTAGGGTTGCCGGTGCTTATTGGAGAGGCCAAGAATCAAATCCTCAGCTGCAAAGAATTTATGGAACTGCTTGGGAATCTAATGAGGCTTTAGAGAAACATTTAATTCAACTCAAAGAAGCAGAAAAAAGAGATCACCGAAAGCTTGGAATAGAAATGGATCTCTTTCATTTTCCAAGTGAAATTGGTGGAGGGTTACCTGTTTTTCACCCAAAGGGTGGCCTAATTCGTATGTTGATGGAAGATTTTTCCCGCCAACAGCATCAAAATGCTAATTATGAATTTGTTTGGACGCCCCATATAGCCAAAGAAGAGCTTTTTAAAACCTCTGGCCATCTCCAGTGGTATTCAGAAGGAATGTATCCTCCTATGAAACTAGAAGGTGCCACTTATTATCCAAAGCCGATGAATTGTCCTATGCATACTTTGATTTATTCTTCTAGCATGCGTTCTTATAAAGAATTGCCTCTTAGGTTGTTTGAATTTGGGACAGTCTATCGTTTTGAGCGCTCTGGAGTTTTACATGGTCTTACTCGAGTACGAGGTTTTACTCAAGATGATGCCCATATTTTTTGCACCCCTGATCAGCTTAGTGATGAATTAACTAGCCTTTTGAAATTTGTTTTAGAGATGCTAAAGGCCTTTGGGCTAAGTGATTTTGAAGCTGAGTTAGCTACTAGACCTCAAAAATATTTAGGAGATTTAAAAGATTGGGAAGTTGCAACTTCTGCTTTGAAATCTGCCCTAGACGAGGTCAATATTTCCTATGTTGTTGCAGAAGGAGAGGGGGCTTTTTATGCTCCAAAAATTGATGTTCATGTTAGAGATGCTATAGGAAGAAGATGGCAAATTTCTACTTTGCAAGTTGATTTTCAATTGCCTCAACGTTTTGATATTGAATACGTTGGTCCAGATAATCAGCGCCATCGTCCTTATATGATACATAGGGCTCTCTTCGGATCTCTAGAAAGATTTTTTGCAATTTTGTTAGAACATTATGCCGGGTCTTTTCCTACCTGGTTATCTCCTGTTCAAGTAGAAGTTCTTCCTGTTAGAGATATTCATCAAGACTATGCAAAATCTGTAACGAATCAATTAAAAGCCGAGGGCATCAGAACACAACTTAGTTATGCAGATCAGCCTTTGGGCGCTAGGATTCGTAAAGCAAAGCTAGAAAAGATTCCTTTTGTGTTAGTTGTAGGAGATGAAGATATTACTAATGCAACAGTAGGGGTAAATGTGAGAGATACCGCCAAGCCAACCCGAGGAGTGGATCTGATTGATTTTATCTCTCATGTCAAAAAAGAAAATACTGAACATACAACATCTCCTAGTGTGTTGGAGACACATAAGTGAGTTTTGATAGGCTGTGGGCAGGATGGAGGAGTAATTATGTCTCAGAAGGAACAGGAGATGTTGATCCTGAACAAAAAGGATCTCAATGTGTATTCTGTGTGATTGCTAATTCTGAGGCTCCTTTTGAAGAGACCTTTGTCTTGTGGAAGGGAAAATATAGTTTTGCTATTTTAAATGCTTTTCCCTATGTTGCAGGGCATATTTTGATTATGCCTTTGAGACATGTATCTGAGATGGAAGAACTTAATCCCCAAGAAGCTTCAGAAATATGGGATACTTTACGAAGTAGTGTTATAGCTCTAAAGTCTGCCTATAGTCCTCAAGGTATAAATTTAGGAGCCAATATGGGAAGGGCTGCTGGTGCAGGCATACCAGGTCATTTTCATTTTCATGCTCTACCAAGATGGAATGGAGATACTAATTTTATGACTTCTATTGCATCTGTAAGGGTTTTGCCTGAATCATTGCCTGTTACTTGGAATAAGCTAGTTGAGAATTGGCCTAATCCTCAAAGGAATTGAAGTAATAAAATGTTTGTAAATATCTTTGTGATGGTAATTTGAATATAGAACTTGTTGTAGGGAGAGTAAATGCTTGATTCCCGCTTGCGTAATGGGGTAGAAAAAATCACAGCACCAGTTGGTAAAAGTCTTTATCAAGCTGGAGTAAAAGCAGATTATCTTACTGCTTTTGGTGTAGCGATGGCTTTTGTAGCTGGATTGACCATTAGTGGAGGCTTTTTGCTTCTAGGAGCTTTTCTGGTCATAGCCTCTGCCTTGCCAGATCTATTGGATGGAAGTGTTGCAAAATTTGCCGGAACCTCATCATCTCGAGGCAGTTTTTTAGATTCTGTAGCTGATCGAGTTAGCGATAGTGCAGTTTTAGTAGGTATTAGTTGGTATTTAGGTTCAAAGTATGGTTTTGGATATTCAATTTTGACAATGGCAACTTTAGCAATAGCTAATCTAATTTCTTATGAAAGAGCCAAAGCTGAATCTCTAGGTTTTGATGCTCATGTAGGTATTATGGAGCGAGCTGAAAGAGTCGTCCTAATTATTTTAGGACTTTTTGTTCCCATCTTATTGATTCCAATACTTTGGGTAATGTTAGTTTTGACTACAGCTACAGCAATTCAACGTTTTTATTCTGTTTGGAGCCAAGCTAATGGAAAAATTACTCACCCCAAAAAACTTCGTTTCAATATAGCTCAAAATTCTTTAGAAAAACGTTTCAAGGTAGCACGCCAAGAGATCAATTGGTCTTCTTGGAAAACCCCTATTCGTTCTGATAAAAGTCATACATGGCGCAGTGAAGTAATGGATAACTACAGACGAACTCGCAGAGAGAGGGGCAGTGCAAGAAGACGTGTCGCAAGGCCAAGTAAAACCAGACCTTAGAGCCGTCTTGGGCTATATACATTCTCGTATTAGCTCTTATAACGTTACTATTTTAAGCTATAAATTTGCAGAATATATAGCTAAGTTTTTACCTAAAAGGACCGTAGTTTATATATCTGAGTTAGTTAGCCCTTTTTTTTACTTGATTTTAACAAATAAACGTAAAAATATTACAACTAATTTAAAACAAGTTTTACAAGATCCAAGCCCAGTGAAGTTGCAATTATATGCTGAGAGAGCTTTTGTCTCTTATGCTAGATATTGGATAGAAGTATTCCGGTTAACTTCTATGGGTTCAGTAGAAATAGAAAATAGTGTTGTTGCTCAGGGATTAGAATATATAGATCTTGCACTAAAAGATGGAAATGGTGCTATTTTGGCTCTTCCGCATCTTGGAAATTGGGATATAGCTGGCGCTTGGCTTGCTCAAAGAGGCTATCCCATAGTGGCTGTAGTTGAAGAATTAAAGCCTATTGAGGTATTTGATTGGTTCACCAAACGTAGAAACTCTATGAATATAGATGTTGTTGCTTTGAACAAACAAACAGGTGTTGAAGTTATAAAAAAATTACGCTCTAATCATGTTGTGGCTTTAGTCTCAGATAGAGACCTATCTAACAGTGGGGTTGAAGTAGATTTTTTTGGAAAAAAACAACGTCTTCCAGTCGGGGCTGCTACTTTAGCACTTCGAACAAAAGCCCACCTTTTGCCATCTGCAATATTTTCAACTTCGGATACGAAAAATAAAATGATTATAGGCAAATCGTTGGATCTTACTCGTAGAGGAGATTTCAGCTCTGATGCAACTCGCCTTACTCAAGAATTAGCCTGGGAGTTTGAAACCATCATTAGGAAAGCTCCTCAACAATGGCATATGTTTAATATTGATAGAAATTCAAACTAAATAAATGCGAATAGCTCAGGTTTGTCCTTATGCTATTGATCTTCCTGGGGGGGTTCAAGGTCAAGTTTTAGGTCTTGCAGCAGCCATGAGAGCCCAGGGTCATCAAGTTGAAGTTATTGCTCCATGTAATAATGGTAGTTTAGATATTACATGTGTGGGTTCTGCTGCATTGGTTCCAGCCAATGGTTCTGTTGCTCCTGTGGCGTTATCTCCCAAAGCGTTTTTAAAAACTCGTGCAATTATAAGTAATAGTAATTTTGATGTTATTCACATACACGAACCACTGGTGCCGGTTGTATCCTTAGCAGCTTTGACTAAGGTAAAACCATCTCATGTTAGTATTTCTACATTTCATCGCTCAGGTATTAGCTCTTCTTATATCCAATTTGGAAGAGTATTTAAAAAACTAGTCTCTAGAGTAGATCTTTTGACAGCTGTATCTTTGTCAGCTCAACAAACAGCTAAACAAGTTTTTGAACAAGAAATTGAACTAACTTTTAATGCTATAGATATAAACCGATTCAGAGGTGTCTTAGAAGGAAAGCCTGCTAAGTTTTCTCTTTTGTTCATTGGCCGTCATGAACAGCGAAAAGGGCTTGGGGTATTGATAGACGCTTTGGCTATGATCCAAGACGATATAGATGTTTGGATAGTTGGCAAAGGTCCCCAAACAGAGGAATTAAAACGAAAAGCAAAATGGGATAAACGTATAAAATGGCTAGGAGCAGTTACCAACAAAGAAGTAGAATCTTATTTGTTGAAAAGTAATTTGCTTTGCGCTCCTTCTTTATCGGGGGAGTCATTTGGAGTTGTTTTGTTAGAAGCTATGGCTTCAGGTACAGCTATTGTAGCTTCTGATATTGAAGGATATCGCCAGGTATGTCGTAACAAAAGGGAAGGAATTTTATTTCCCCCAGGAGATTCAGTCGCCTTAGTACAAGCCATTAGCTATTTGATAGCTAATCCTTTTGAATTAGATCGTTTAGTATAAGCAGCTAAAGTT
>JAJYPT010000191.1 GCA_021795135.1 Actinomycetes bacterium | reverse complement strand
AAATCTTTAAGCATTTTGCTTATACGTTCATCAACATTTAATTCTCTAGAATTTTTAGAGTTATCCAAAGCAGGAAGCTGTTTCTCTAGTAAGTCAATAGCTGGTCTAATTTCCCTAATGGATTCAACATATTGGTCTTGTTGAAACTTTTCCCAGCTTTTCTTCAAAATATCAGTTACTTTTGCTTGTGAGCCATCGGGATTTTCGGGAAGTGGAATAAGCAAAGGTATGGCATAACTAGGACCCCATTTGCTCAATACATCCTTGTGCCAATTAAAGGCCTCTATTTCTTTACTATTTGAGATTTGAGAAACTCCAATATTTCCTGCTGGGTCCCAATCTTTGATGGCATGGGTAATAAGCATTACTTCTATTTTCATATGTAAAGTTATTGGTTTCCCATCTCTCATTTTTGCAAGTTGGAAAGCACTAGGATAAAGAAGCTGGAAACGAAAGCTTTTTTGTATTTTATAATCTTGTTGATCATTTGAACAAATAGGAACCAAACAAGGCTCGCTTTTGCCTATGATTGCGTGGCCTCCGTTAGTATTAAACCAAGCATCAGCTACTAGAAAAGCGCTATTGCCTACCAACTCTTTAGTAAATAATAAATCTCCACTAACTTCTAATATTGGATTCAAACCAGATACACCAGTAACATCTTTAATACCGAAATTGAATTGCCCAGGACCTAATACAACGTTTGTAGACAATTATCTCCCTCTAGACTTTAGTTTGTGCTTCGTTTGTAAAAATAGGTTCAAAAATACTATCGTCTAATATCAACGGTAGGGTTTACACATACTCTAAATCACGAATCCCTAGCTAGGAAGACTTGTTTATCTATTGGTGGGCTTTGTGTAATTAGAATAGGTGGGCTAAATCTATTTCTAATTAGAGGTTTCAATAAATGGGCGGCATAACCATATGGATCTTTGGCTTATTTAGCTGGCAAATCTTTAGATAATGATCTGGCGAAAACCTCAATTGTCCATCTTGTTTTTGAAAATCTTTCCAAGCTTTTCCTACTGCTGGCATGATGTGTTTTGCTAATTTGTTGTTCCAGGTATAGGTTCTTTTTCCTGTAACATCTGGAAAATCGATGCTTTCTATTCTTGGAACGTGTTTTAGCAACGGTTGTGGGTCTGCTGAGTTGCAAAATCTTGAGACAGATTTTAGAACGTGACCTGCTAACCATTCAGGAGAGAACCTTTTGTCTTGATTAGCATCTTTGACATAAAAAGGCTCTAATCCAAGCAATTTTGCTGTTATGTGACTTGGAATCCTTGGTTGGTTTAATCTGTCTTTAAATTTATGGCCAACGGCTCTATAAGCCAAAGAATGGGCTGTGTTGCAAACAACATTATTTGGCATCTTTTTGCTTGCTTCATCAACAATTGCCCTATTGAAAGCAATATATTGGCCACTTTTTTTAGTCGATTGAGCAATATAGATCAAAGTTGCTGTTTTTCCTGTTCCAGCCCCTGCCTCGATAGCAAGTCTTTTTCCCTCTTTGAATAGCTCAACTGCTTTTACTTGTTTATCTGTTGGATCCATATTTTTATTATGGCCAAGTGATAAGACTCTCTCGCTTTAGCGAGGATGTGGTTTATTGCTTGTGTTTAGGAGCGGATAATTTTTGAAACTTTAGTAACTTATATTTTCTTTATTTTTTGAATTTTAGAAAAAGCTATTTTTGTTTTCTTGTTGAAAGACTTTATTAATTATTTATTGGGTGAAGAGTAGTTTTTAACTAACAAAAGCTTTTAACTACAAATGATTAGTTCCCTAATAGAAGTTAGTTTTAAGTCTACGTTCTACGCGATATTTTTGAGATTTAGTCCAGTTCTCCATTTTTGGGTTTTTGATAACTCAAATTTTGTAAAAATTAGCTATATAAATAGTTGTGAGTGAATTATTTATATGCTTTAACTAAAAAAAAGGAGTCTTTGAACTCCCTAAGGTCTTAAATATTAGTTTTTATGCGCGTCAAATAAAGCTTTATAAATTTCTAATAGTTTTTTAGCTGATTATTAGCTTCATGGAGACTTAGCTGCTCGCTGCTTGACTCTTATTTCTCTAATTTTTGATAGTCCAAGCTTATAATTAGCTGGGGGGCTTTCAATATTTTGAGTGGTTTTAGGTTTGTTTTTGATTTGGATAGAATCTAGGAGCCAATGAGCAAAACCATTTGGTTTTTTGGGCTCTTTAATAATTGAAGATCTCATAAGCAATTGCACGATATCTTCATAAGATCTTCCAGAGTCGATAACTTCTTTTATTTTTCTAAGGAGCCTTTTGTTTCTCTTTAGTCCTGGGATGAGCTCTTTTAGCTGGTAATAAATAGAGTCAACTTCGAGGTCTTGTTTTACTATGTCGTTTTTTAGATGCTTATGCAGCCAATCTAGTCCTTGATCAGCTAAAAGTTTGAGTCCATTTTTTATATGTCTAGAAAGTTGTTCAACTATCAAGCTAGATCCAACTAAACGCTCTAATTGTAGGCCTCTAGCTAATAGATGGCGGTAATTGATCTCTATTCTAGGTGTCTCTAAATCTATATGACGAGATTGATGACCTCGTGGAGCTGTTTTAGCGCTAGCTTGGGCGGTTTGTAAAAATTGTTTTGTGTTGTGAGCTCGGCCGTACCAGGCAAAAACATGGATTGAATGTTTTTTCTTGGTCCTATCAATCCACTCACGCCCAACATTGAGATGAAAACCTTGGGCAGTTTTTGATATCCAACCTAAATCAATTGCTGTTTTGATAGCTTTTTCTACTGTTTTAGATCCAAGACCAGCTTCATAGCAAATTTGATTTAATGAAATATTTAGATTATATGTATTCCATTGACAAGCGAGAAGAAAATAATCTACTACCCCTAAAGCTCTTCCTACCCTTTCTGGACGGTAAGTTTGCAGGGCTTCTTCAATAGATTTGTGGACTTTTATCTTAGAAATAAAAAAACAACTCTTAGAATCTGTTTCTTTAAGTGCTGGTAAGCGAAGATTTTTTGTTAGATTTTGATTTTTATCTTGTTGTATTTGCAAATACAACTTCTGGTTTGATAAACTCATTTTAACGTTAATTGAGAACAAGGCGGGCTGTTGGCGCAGCTTAACCGTATTGATAAAGATTTATTAGGGATTGGCTTTCGGGTCAGTCCCTAAATCTTTTAATCCCCCTTTTTTACTCCCTTCAAGTAATAAAAAAAGAAACAAAAACTTAAAGAGTCACTCTAGTCGCGATTTTGTTGTTTGTGAAGTTTATTTCTAAAAAATAATTAATAGTCGTGGTTATTCAGATAAAAAGTAGAGGACTTTCAATACAGGATCTGAAAATTCAATTATATATTCATCAGTTTCTAATATTCTCATAAACTTAAGAGGCTTTTCACCCGCTATTTTTTTAGCTTGTATAAATAAAAGAACTCTTCTTACGGTAGATTCGCTTTTACCCCAAATTTCTTGGAACTCAAGCATTGTTTTATGAACCCTACTATCTTCGTCAAGATAAGGAATTAAAGCTTTTAATCTTTCTGCTTCTGTTGTAGTCAACACAGCAAAAAATTCTTTTAATAAGGCTTGATCTGGTTTTTCTATTTGATCAGTCATTAAATACCTCTCGCTTTAGCGAGCTGGGTTATCTTTTCACTCATTTTTTTCCAAAGCATCTTCAACCGCATTTTCAATAAAGGTTTGAATTGTTATTCCCTTTTGAGCACAGATTAGTTTAA
>JAJYPT010000190.1 GCA_021795135.1 Actinomycetes bacterium | reverse complement strand
CAAACTTTTTCTTCTGTCAAAGACAAATGATGTGGAGTTACCTCTGCTGTTAGATCCACCCCTTGGGTTTTAGCTTGTGCAACCAAAGAGACCGAACCAGCAGAAGATAGGTGCATAAGGTGTAATTTCGCTTTAGTCAATTTAGCCAAAGATAGATCCCTTATGATCATCAACTCTTCTGATTCAGAGGGGATTCCATCTAGTCCCAACAAAGAAGATATCTCACCTTCATTCATAGAACCACCATTTGATAATGAAAGGTTCTCACAGTGTTGGGCAATACCAACTCCTAAAGAGCTAGCATATTCAAAAGCCATCCTCATCAAATTGTCATCTTGGACTCCGCTGCCGTCGTCGCTAAATAGACTAACTCCACAATCTGCCATCTCTGCCATAGGAGAAAGTTGTTCTCCTTTTCTACCTTTGGTGATAGCTCCTGCTACTTTTACCTCACAACATACATCTTGAGATAATTCCAAAACATATTTAACCATAGGAGCTGAATCAATAGCTGGAATAGTATTTGGCATAGCCATAATTGCTGTATAGCCTCCCAAAGCAGCTGCTCGAGCAGCTGAGGCTATTGTTTCAGCATCTTCATTACCGGGCTGGCGAGTATGGGTATGTAGATCAACTAACCCAGGAGTCAAAATGCATCCACTTGCATCTAAGACCCTAGCCGAAGATGAGGGTTCAATATTTGGCTCAACAGCTACGATAAAAGAACCCTTTATCAAAATATCACTACGTCTAGATCCTTGAAAATCTACTATGGTGGCACCTTTTATAACTAATTCTGATTCCATCTCAAGAACCTGCCAACAAGGTAAATAAAACAGCCATTCTCAAACCAACTCCATTTGTGACTTGTGTAGTTATCAAAGAAGAATCCAAATCAGCTACTTCAGCCGATATTTCGACTCCTTTATTCATTGGTCCTGGGTGCATAATTAAACTTTGTTCAGATAATGCTTTAACCCTTTGTGTGTTGAGTCCATATCTATAGGAGTAATCTTTTAGCTCAGGTAGTAATGTTTTGTTATTTCTTTCTTGTTGAATCCTCAATAAATAAATAACATCTATTTTTTGACTATTTAGAACCTCATCTAGACTAAAAGATACCTCCACTGGCCAAGCATGTATCGAATTAGGCAAAAATGAAGCGGGTCCAACTACAGTTATGCGAGCACCAAGGCTATTTAGAATTATAATGTTTGACCTTGCTACCCTTGAATGTTTTATATCTCCCACAATAACTATATGAAGATCTTTTAGAGAATAAGGGCTAGCAGAGTTAGAAAAGCCTCTTTTGAAGCGCTGGGTTGCAATTGTATAACAGTCTAAAAGAGCTTGAGTTGGGTGTTCGTGGGAGCCATCTCCAGCATTTATCACACTTGCTTTTGAACCGCTTTGTTCCACCCAGCGTGCTATTTGCCAAGGGACTCCACTACTTTTATGACGCACTACTAAAGAGTCAACTCCCATTGCAAGCAAAGTCTCTACTGTATCTCGCAAAGATTCTCCCTTTGTCAAAGAAGAAGAAGAGCTGTTAAAACTAACAGTATCTGCAGAAAGTCTTTTAGCTGCTGTTTCAAAAGATATTCGAGTTCTTGTTGAGGGTTCAAAGAAAACACTGGCAACTGTTTTACCCCTAAGGGCAGGAACTTTGGGAATAGGGCGTTGTCCTATTTGCAAAAATGAATCAGTTAGAGCAAAAAGGCTTTCCAAATCTTGTACAGCTATATCTTTGATAGACAAGAGGTGATTTATAGATTTAGAAGACGAAATATAAGGCGGAACAAAATATATTGATTCTTCAGATGCCTCAGTCATGGGTTTACAACTTGACCTAAAGAAACTCCATCTAGACTAACCTCTACTACCTCATCTTGGCGAGTAGGTAAGTTTTTACCTACAAAATCGGGCCTAATTGGCAATTCCCTATGACCTCTGTCTATCATTACACCAAGTTGAACACTTTGAGGTCTGCCATAGTCAACAAGAGCATTTAGAGCAGCCCTAACAGTACGTCCGGTAAATAAAACATCATCTACTAAAATTACTTTTTTATCAGAAAGATCAAAAGAAATATCTGTAAAGGCTTGGGATTGCAAAGGCCTCAAAGCTATATCATCGCGATAAAATCCTATATCTAAAATTCCCAAAGGAATCCTTTGTTTGGTTATTTGATACAAGATCTCTTGCAATTGCTTAGCAAGAGGGGTTCCCCCGCTTTGAAGACCAATTAGAACCACATCTTGGAGACCTCTATTTCGCTCCAAGATCTCATGAGCTATCCGAGTAAGAGCCCTGGAGATATCTGCGGCATTCATTACTTGAGAACTAGCTACAAAGAAGGATTTCTGGCTAGGTGTAAATCTGTTGGACTCAACCACATAAACTCCTTTTCCGTTCAAGCCTCTCTGGACTTGATTCACGGTTAGTTCTAGCTTAGTCGCTCAAGAACAAATCCTCAGAAAATATCTCCCCATTTTAAATTTTTTTAGAAGTATTAGCTATTTAAATTTTTTATCTTGTCTATGTCGTACCACAACTACAGGACAAGATGCATGATGGACACAGCGTTGGGCCACAGAACCAAGTAAGGTTCCAGCAAATGGACCATGACCACTGCTACCTATAACTAACAAATCAGCTGATTCAGAAGCTTTGAGCAATGCCACCGAGGGATTATTTTCAATCACCTTAATGGGAATTTCCAAATGGGCTCCTGTGGATTCAATAACTTCAGCAACTGTTTTTTCTGCAAGATTTCGAGAATGAGTCCCTAAATCAAAACCATTTGGCAATCCACCATATGCTGCCATTGGAATATCATATGCAATTACAGCTTCTAGAGTATCTCCACTAAGTTGGGCTTGTGATATTGCCCATTTGAGTGCTTCTTTGGATGAGTCTGAACCATCGACTCCTACTACAATTTTTTTTTGAAGTGATGTTTGTGTCATCACATACCTTCTTTCGCCAACTTTACTTATAAAAGTTGGATCCATAACTCCTGCTACAGCTGTATTTTATCATATAAAATACCCTTTGGCTATAAGACAATATTGCTGGATAGAAAATATTGTCTTTTTAGTTTTTTTGAGATCAAAATAAAACATAAAAATATCTCAGTGGGAAACTTTAGAAGTAGTCAACTCTGATCTAACTACTATCCGATGAGCTGTAGCAAGTACTGGTATGGTAGCTATGACAGTAATTGCTCCTATGTAAAAAGGCATGTGATCTCCCATAGAAGCAGCTACAGCGCTAGCAACATATGGAGCAAGACCAGCACCAAAAAAGCGTACAAAACTATAAGCAGCCGAAGCTGTTGGGCGCGCAACAGGAGAAATATTCATAGAAGTACTGGTAACTAAAGTATTATTCAATCCAATAAATGCACCACTTATTATCACACAACTAATAAGAATCGTGCGATTATTAGTCCAAATTGCAATCCCAATCAGATCAAGGCTCATAAGAAATAAACTCACATAAAGTGAATACATTGTACCAAAAGTTTCTTGGACTCTAGGAGCTACAAATACAGCAAAGATTGCAACAAGAATGCCCCAACCTGTATATACAAACCCAAGATCTTCTACAGATATATTCATTGGATAAGGTGCATAACCTAAAATGGTAAAAAAAGCCCAGTTGTACAACAAAGCAACAACTGCCACAGTAAGTAATCCTCTATGACCAAGAGCTCTAAATGGATCCCCAAATGC
>JAJYPT010000189.1 GCA_021795135.1 Actinomycetes bacterium | reverse complement strand
TATGTAATTGAAAAATTCTTATTGAACCGTTTTTATTTATAGAAATATTTTTCTTCTTAAATTTTTAGTATAAAACTTGGTTACTTATAGTACTGAATTTTTTAATCAAGGGCTTAATGTTTGAGAGAATAATTTTAGCTCTATCCAAATCAAGATATGGATAGGTTGTAAAATAAAGGATCAAAGTATAGCTAGTTTGAAAACTTTTAATAGTGAGTGCGAAAGTTTTTAGGCCTTCGTGGGAGTTATTTTCAACATATAACATGACATGACTGGGGTAAGTCTTTGTGCCGCCTCGAGGCGGTTATTGTATTTAGGAGTGTTTGTGGCACATAGAATTGGTTTAATAGGTGGAGATGGCATAGGTCCTGAAGTAGTAGAAGAAGCTATGAAGGTCGTACGAGCCACAGGCATAGAAGTTCAAGAGACAAATTACGAATTAGGAGCTGCTCATTATCTTAAAACGGGAGAAGTGCTATCGCAAGAAGTTCTAAAAGATCTTTCTAGCCAAGATGCAATTTTGCTCGGCGCAGTTGGTCCTGCCATTGGAAGCAATGAAGTGCCACCAGGATTGCTTGAGAGAGGTCTTTTACTAAAACTTCGTTTCGAATTAGATTTATATATAAATCTAAGACCTTTTAGTAGTTTACCTGATGTGGATATAGCAGTAGTAAGAGAAAATACCGAAGGTCCTTATGTTGGAGAAGGCGGAGTATTGAGAAAAGGTACTCCTTATGAAATCGCCACCCAAGGTTCTGTCAATACTAGATTTGGTGTTGAGCGTTGTATCCGTTTCGCTTTCGAATTAGCCAATAAACGAGATAAGAAACATCTAACACTGGTTCACAAAACTAATGTATTGAGTTTTTCTGGAGATCTTTGGCAAAGAACCTTTAATGAGGTAAAAGACGAGTTCCCAAATGTATCTACTGGATATCAACATGTTGATGCTGCTTGTATATATTTGGTAGAACAACCTCAAAATTATGATGTAATTGTAACAGACAATCTTTTTGGGGATATTTTAACAGATTTGGCAGGAGCTCTAACTGGAGGTATTGGTCTTGCAGCATCAGCCAATTTGAATCCAACAGGCTCTGGACCTTCTTTGTTTGAACCAGTTCATGGAGCAGCTCATGACATTGTTGGCACTGGAGCAGCAAATCCTTTGGCTGCTATTATTTCTGCTGAGATGATGTTGGAGTTTTTGAAAGAAGATTTTGCTGCTGAGAGAGTAAAAAAAGCAGTCAAGGAAGTTATAAGTTCTGGTTTTGTTGGTTTGAGCACTAGTGAAATAGGCGATGCAGTAGCTGAAAGGGTCTGAAAGTGCCAATAGTTAAAGCTAAAAAAATATGGATGGATGGGTCTTTAGTAGATTGGGATGATGCCAAAGTGCATGTCTTGACCCATTCTTTACATTATGGCCTTGGGGTTTTTGAAGGTATAAGAGCTTATGAGACTGAAAATGGTCCAGCTATATTTCGCCTCAGTGATCACATTAAGCGTCTTTTTGTCTCTGCTCATATGTTGATGATCAAAATTCCTTATTCAATAGATGAGTTAGTAGAAGCAACCAAACAAGCTTTGAGGGTAAATGAATTAAAGTCTTGTTATATTCGCCCTTTGGTTTATTTAGGTTATGGAGAAATGGGTCTTAACCCAATTCCTTGTAAGGTCAATGTTTCTATAGCTATGTGGCCATGGGGAACATATCTTGGAGAAGATGGCCTCAATAATGGTATAAGAGTAAAAATAAGCTCTTGGAAGCGCCATGATCCCAATGCCATTCCTCCTGCAGCAAAAAGTACCGGCATGTACATCAACTCTGCTTTAGCTAAGATGGAGGCTTTAAATGCAGGATATGATGAAGCAATTTTGTTGTCTCCTCAAGGAACTGTTAGCGAAGGAACAGGGGAGAATATCTTTGTTGTCAAAAAAGGTAAACTTATCACTCCTCCAGTTTCAGCAGGAGCTTTAGAGGGCATTACTCAAGAATCTATTATCAAAATAGCTAACGATTTAGGTTATGAAGTAAAAGTTGACAATCTTCTTCGTTCTGACCTTTATGTTGCTGATGAAGTATTTTTTACCGGTACTGCTGCAGAAGTGGTACCTATCTCTTCAATAGATGATCGACAAATTGGCGATGGTAAGCCAGGTCTTGTAACAAAAAAAATTCAAGAAAGTTTTTTTTCAGCAGTAAAGGGAAAAGCCCCTCAATATAAAGACTGGCTGGATTATGTCTAATCAGTCATCTTTGTCTTCAGACACAGGTCAAGTCAAAGCCTGGGGAAGTCGTCGTATAGAGATCTATGACACAACTCTAAGAGATGGAAGCCAGCAAGAAGGAATTTCTCTAACTGTTGGAGATAAGTTAAAAGTTGCTGAGCAATTAGACAATTTAGGTGTTCATTTTATAGAAGGTGGATGGCCAGGGGCAAACCCCAAAGACGAAGAATTTTTCAAGAGAGCTCCTGTTGAACTCAAACTCAACAACGCACAACTTGTTGCTTTTGGCTCTACCAGACGCCCAAATTCTTTGGCAGTCCAAGATTCAACTTTGCTCAATCTTGTAAATTCTGGAGCTCAAACTGTTTGTATAGTTGCTAAAGCTTGGGACTATCATGTAACTCAGGCTTTGAGAACTACTTTAGATGAAGCAATCAAAATGGTGTATGACTCTGTTGAATTTTTAACTAAAGCGGGCTTAGAGGTTTTTTTAGATGCCGAACACTTTTTTGATGGGTATAAAGCTAATCCAGAATTTGCCTTGCAAGTACTCAAAGCCGCTCAAGATGGGGGAGCTTCTACACTAGTTCTTTGTGACACCAATGGGGGAGCATTGCCTCATGAGGTAAATAAAGTAATTCCAAAAGTATGGTCTGAAATATCTGCAAATCTAGGAGTGCATTTTCACAACGACGGTGGATGTGCTGTTGCAAATTCTTTAGGCGCAGCTTTAGCCGGAGCCACACAAATACAAGGCTGCATTAACGGATATGGAGAAAGAACTGGAAATGCAGATCTAGTCTCTATTATTGCAAATTTGAGCCTTAAAATGGGTTTTTCTACAATAGAGAAAGAAAAATTAGAAAAACTTAGTTCAATTTCGCACTATATTGCCGAAATTTTGAATCTATCTCCTAATGCTCAACAGCCCTTTGTGGGATCTTCAGCTTTTGCTCATAAAGCTGGACTCCATGTTAGTGCGATATCTAAACGTCCTGATGCTTATGAACACATTGATCCTAAATTAGTCGGAAACAGTGCTAGATATGTAGTGTCTGAAATGGCAGGAAGATCTACTTTGGTTCTAAAATCTCAAGAGCTAGGACTAGATCTAGACGAAAATCAAATTCTTCAATTGTTGGGGTTGTTGAAAAATTTAGAAAATGCTGGATATCATTTTGAAGCCGCAGATGCTTCTTTGGAATTGTTAATGAGATCACTAACAGGTTGGAAGCAAGATTTTTTTGAATTAGAATCTTTTAGAGTCATGACCGAAAGACGGGGACATACTCTACCTTTGGAAATTGATTCTTCTTCTTTTGAGATAATGACAGAAGCAACAGTCAAGGTAAATGTAGCAGGAGAAAGAATATTAGCTACAGCCGAAGGGGCGGGTCCAGTACATGCTTTGGATGCTGCTATAAGGAAAGCAGTTGAGTCTCACTTTAGCTCTTTGAAAGAAATACATCTTATTGACTACCGAGTAAGAGTATTGGAATCAGCCAAGGGAACTGGGGCAGTTACTAGAGTGTTGATAGAT
>JAJYPT010000188.1 GCA_021795135.1 Actinomycetes bacterium | reverse complement strand
GGCAATTTATGCTTATGCTGCTTTGAAGGTCATTCCTAAATGGCGCCATATCAATTTCTACTTAGATATAGATGGACAAATTATCTCCATGAAGGGTTGGATGGTAGGAGTAGCTAATTCTGGAGTGTATGGGGGAGGGATGAAACTAGTTCCTGATGTAAAAATCAATGATGCTAGTTTAGAAGTCATTACAATTTCTGCTACTTCCCGTATGTATTTTCTTAGAATTTTTCCCAAAGTTTTTTGGGGTGGTCATACTAAAGATCCCCATGTTCGAATACAACACGCAGCTAAAGTTACTATATCTTCGGATGCTTCTTTGATTGCTTATGCAGATGGAGAAAAAGTAGGTCCTTTACCTATAAGTATAGGTTTGCATCCCAAAGGTCTAACAATGTTGATTCCTGAAACATAAATTAATTACATTTCTATCTAAGTGTTGGGAAAATAGCTATCTTGAGAGTTCAAAATAGTAACAGGTTTGTTTTATTTATACTCCAAGTACTGATTATGCTAAAAAGTAGCGAATCCAAAATCAGTACTTTGCCATTAACTGTATGTGAAATTTCCTATTGTCAACTGTTGAGGTTGAACTAGTTTTTCCCTTATAATGCGATAGTTTGGACCGATAGTTAGTTCGACAAAATTACCTTGGGCCATGCTCCCAAAAGCTATTTTGGTACTTGTTGAAGATCTATTTAATACCACCACTCCACCAATATTTCTCAAGCCATTGGGCTCATCATGTAAAATTTGAGATCCAGATAAAATAGCTCCACTGGTAAAAGATCCAAAATTAGTATCACTAGTCATAATTTGAGTAAGTTTTAAAGATTTTACATTTTGCATTGCTTTTACAACTTTAGGAAGGATAGTAGCGTTTGGGATAGGAGGCCAAGCAATATTGAAACTAGCATTTCCTCCTTTCCATCCACTTGCTCTTGCATGTAAGGATAAATGATTTACCCCCCTTTGCCAGTTAACATCGGTGACAAAACATCCCTGTCCACAACCCAACCATCGTAAATGATTAATTTTGTTGTTTGGAGTTCTCAATTGTCCAGATAATCCAAATACAGTACTAGAATAGGCATTTATATTACTGTGTGGGGCTTGTAAATCAACCTGTAGTCTGCCTTTGCTGGCCAATATATCTACATTTAGTTCAGCTGTCATGGTTGCTAGTGGGATAGCGAATCCAGTTATTGGAGGTGGTGGGGCAACATCTAAAGCTGTGGGTTGACTAACCCAAGAAGGCATTAGAACAATAGTAGGTACCGTTCCAACTATTATTGCTATCAGCCCTATCAATCCACCAACAATGGGCCAGTGATTATTAGCTAGTAGTGCTTGATTCTTTTGTTTTTTGAATCTTGTTTTAGTCGGTATGGCTTTTTCGGCAAGTCCTTTAGTTGTCAATAGTAACAGTAGTGGAAATGACAGATTGGGATCTGTCCCCATGCCACTAAAGATACCCCCAAAAGCTTGTCCAATCCACCAAGTAATTAGCAACCATAAAGCTGTTATCCATAGCCATTTTTTTGCTGCTCTAGCTGACAATAAACCTATTCCAATAATCGCCATAATTGCCGTAAAAGCTCCATTCCAAAGTACAGGATGGTGTGCTGTCCAATTGGCCATAGTAATTATTGGCACAGATAAAAATGACGGTTCGCCAGCTGACATCGACAAAAATATAGAAGATAGCCCACCTGGCTTCCAAAAGCTAGTTTCAACAATTCCTTGTAGAATTGCTCCTAAAATGAATGTAATACCAAGACAAAGCCGGATAATTTTAGCAATTTTGTGACTATTCCAAAAAGAAGAAGGTAATAAAAGAAGACCCGCGCTAATACCATAAAATAAAACAGCCCCAGGCCAGCCAGTAATTTCACTAGCACCTGGAGCTAAAATTCCTCCGAGGGCTTCACCACCTACCCACACAACTAGAGACCATACAATTGAAGACCACAGGCCTATTTTTCCAAAGATTGTATTTCTTCCAACCAATATGGCTATTCCCAATCCTATTTGGATTAAAGCAGTAGCAATATCTGTTGTTGCTGGATGAACTTGCCAGCCATAAATTTCCCAACGCAGTATTTGATTCAATAATGAAGGCTGAGAGGGGATGAATAAAGGAGAAAGTATTTCTTTGGTAAAACTTGATGCCATGGTTGGTTGTGCTTGTAAGAAGCCATCAAATATCCAAAGACAACCTAAGGTTGAGTATAAAAAAGATTGCTCTGGGGGGATATATTTATTGGTTGAAATATTTTCTTTTTTGATTAATCGCCAGTTACCTTTTTTGACCAATGCTGTAACTAGGAGACCAATAATGAGAGATAAGAATATCCAAACAGCTATTTCAAGTCCAAATTGAGAGTAAAAGCCCCGAAGAGTTGTAGAGGTGGTTTGTTTCATAAGTACTTAATCAACCCTTTTGTTTAAATTTTTAATTGAAAAGTCAAAATTATAGGAAAACATATGTTTTGGAGTAGTTAAAATATCTAATAGTAAACCTTGGCCAGCTAATGTCAGTCTCAATTAAAAACTAATTTAATCATGTCTAATTTTTATTGGTCAAGTTGGTCAATAATGATAATTCACGGTCTTGTTGCTTTAGTAGCATCTCTTCACGGTATAGGAAACGTTTGACTACAAGATCTAATGCAGGAGTTAAAGAAAAATCTCCACAAACCCATAGTTCTGCTGCCCCAATTTGCTGACTACCATAAGAAGACATAGTAATTCCAGGTAGATGTGCGTAACAAGAGTACCAATTATGTTGACCAAACATACCAATTACAATAGCAATCATCCACATCACTACTGCAGGAACCATAAGTCCAGCTATTTGTCCGCTGGGAGATGATTGAGGCCAGTGAGGATAATCGATACCAAGCACACTAGAAAATAGCAAAATACCTACTATAAACATACTCAAATCCATACCGTAGAATCCAATGACAGGATTTTCCATTGCAAGGTCAAAAAGAGATGGAACCATCCATAAAATCATGGTTATACTAAATAAGCCAATTGCTACTTTGGGCGATATTGCAATGCGACCTATGGCTCGCAAAGTAGTTCCTAGCTGGGATTTTGAGAAATTTCGTCTAAGCCTATATCGCCACTGAGAAGGTAGACCCCAATACATAATGCTCCAAGGTGCTGAAACTACAATTAGGAATGGAGATACAAGCATCAAAAAGATGTGTTGAATCATATGTACCCAAAAATAGTAACCTGCCCAGTAGTTAAGAGGGGAAATTAGAATAAGGAGCAAAACAGATCCACCAGCTATGAATATCAAAAACCTACTAGATAAACTGGTTCGCTTTGGAAGTTTAGCAGCTAGATCAAACTTATCTTGGCTGCGTAGATATCTATATCCTCTATATTCAGTTAGAAAAAATAGACCAATAACAGCAATAAGATATGGGTTAAAGGACCAATGTTGGAATAAAAGCTTTATAAAAAAATCCATTTTTACCTAACCTGTTTGTACCTACTGTCTTTTTAAACAAAAGTTTGCATAATTTTAAAAGGTTGCATAATTTTGAGTTTTGCAAGTAAAAGAAATTCAATTAATTCTAATCTTGTCTTTTATAAATTTACTTTGAACCAAGCCAACAAACAAATCACCTAATATTTTTTAGATTTAATTGTTAGAAACAACCAGGAATAACAAGTAAATTATTTCTTTTAGGTGGGATAGGAATTTTTCTATTCATAAACAAAGTTCAACCTGAGATGAGTATGAGAAA
>JAJYPT010000187.1 GCA_021795135.1 Actinomycetes bacterium | reverse complement strand
TTGTCGTCTACTTAGACATTGGGGGGGGTTATTATTATAAGTTTTATAATTATTGAATATCTTTAATTGTAGATGTTTTTAACTTTTTTATGGAAAAGAGGAGAAATATTTTTATGGAAAAAAATAAATTAGCTGAAGAGGCTTATGCTGCATATGAAATTGTAGGAAAAGTTATTAGATTGCAAATTGCTAACAATATAGACATTTTAGACAATTCAAATTTTGAATTAAGTGAAATTTCAGGCGAAGATATTGAAGGCTTTTTATCTAAAAAATTATTAGACAAAGGATATGAGGTCGTTTCAGACTGGGAATTTACTTGCAGGGGATATTACGCTGAATTAGAAAGGTTTTAAATATTTTCTGATAAAAATAACCACTATTATTCTTATCAGAAAATAGAACCTGCCTTTTGTTCAATTTTTCCAGCTATTTGAGACTCGGTTTAAAGCAGTATACAATACAAGATCAAGCGCTTTACAGCATAGAGCGTCTTGTTTAAAGATTAATACCCGACCCCGTTTTGTAAGTATTTTCTCTTGATTTAGCATAGATGTTGCCTACAATGAAGATGACTAGTAGGAAGTATGCGATACGTTCAATACCTCCTAAGTTGATAATGCCTTACGGCAACAAGCAAAAAAATCAGGCAAAAGCCTCAATGATGTAGTAGTTGAGACTTTAGCCAAAGGTACAGGTATAACTCCAAATATTACATTTGATGATCTGGATTGGTTTATCGGTAACAACTCATTGGATAGCTCTTTTGAAAAGGCTTTGGAGTGGCTTGATAATTTACCTAAAGATATTTGATGACGTCGAAAATAGCCTTAGATACCAACGCCTATAAAACCCTAGATGAAGGTAATCCAAAACTTAGTGTACTCATCAGATTTATTACCCCCAATTATTGCACTAGAGGGAATATGCTATGGCATTTGTTTAGGAAGGTAGTTATATGTCGGAAATATCAATTCGTGAACTTCGTGACCATGGGGGCGAAATAGTTGATCGAGTTGCCCACGGCGAGCGCCTGACTGTTACTCGAGATGGTAAACGAGTAGCGCAACTTCTGCCTCTAGAACGCCAACCACTATCCATCCAGGCTCTCCAGAGGCGCTGGCTGAGGTTGCCGCCGATGGATCCCAATTCACTTCGCCATGATATCGATGCCACGATTGACCAGGAGCTTTAATGACAACTGGCCCATCTCTGCGGGGCGTCCTCGATACGAGTACTGTGATTCTCCTCGAGCGACTCACTGACATCTCGTCACTCCCACAAGAACCCGTAATCACGGTGGTCACGCTCGCTGAGCTTTCCGTCGGACCGCTAGTTGCTACCACTTCAAGCGAGCAAGCGACGAGACAGCTTCGTCTTCAACAAGTTGAAGCGGACTTTGATCCACTGCCGTTTGATGCCGTCGCAGCGCGAGCTTTCGGTCGAGTTGCGGCGTCGCTGCATCTAGCGGGGCTTGAGAGAATAGGGTAAGTGGTAATAGATTGTTGTTGCTTCTTCGGTTGAACATAAACTAGAGACAATTCCAGAAAAATTTGCTACTGCAATTGTTGAATTTATATTAGGACCTTTAGTTGGAAACCCCCATATAGTTGGGCGTCCTCTTCAGCGAGAACTACTGGGATTGTGGTCTGTTAGACGTATATATCGTGTTATTTATGAAATCGATAAAAAAAATCTAACTATTAAAGTAGTACGTATTGATCATCGCTGCGATGTTTATCGACGATAGTGATATGTAAAAATCCTTCTGGGTACTATTGAAAGTTATAGCAATTTGGATCTAGTGGAGGTAATGCGAGGACTTTCCAACCATTTATATCCTGCTGAAAACTTAATTAGGAGTTGGAAAAGACGTGGGGAAAAGTAAAAAATTATTTTTCTGAATATTCAATTAGCTACAGTTTTATGACTATTTCGGTAAATTGTTTTTGTTCTAAAGCTTCAACCATAAGCGAAGGATGCGAGAAATTTGAAGACGAAGCTCATAGCTAATCGAGCCTAATTTAGTCATTTTAATGTAAGAGATTCGGATGTTTAGGTAAACATATATCAAGTAGTATGTTTGTCCAACCAATGAGCAATTTCTGGAATATCAAGATGGTTTACAGCAATTTTTACTGCGAAATCTTCTATTTCTCCCACTTGTGCAGCAAAATCTATATTATTAATTTCAAGTAGTGTCAATCCTGCAAGCATTGCAGTTCTTTTATTTCCATCTACAAAAGGGTGATCAGCCATAATTCCTCTAATTATTGCAGCAGCCTTATCTATGATTCGAGGATATAATTCTTCACCAAATACATTTTGAGATTGTGTAGCAATTGCAGCTTCTAATCTTCCTAGATCTCGCAGTTTGTCACTGCCGCCTGTTGTATCTATAACCAGAGTATGAATTTCTAATAAGTGTTCAAGCGATAAGCTGATCATCGCTGGGCTAGATTGATAAAATCTTTCTTGTAATTGGCTAGAATTTTTTTAGCAGAAGCTATTACCTTTTGATCACTAGCGGTCGAATTATGCAAGGGTCGGATAATTACCTCAACTTCATCGCCAATTGAGATATTTTGTCTTTTGAGCTCTTTGGCTGGTATTGTCACACCACCACTGGAGCCAATTTTAATAACTTTTTGAATACTTTGAATCATATGAGTATTATAACGATATTATAATACTAAATCTAATAAAGTAAGCAAACCTCGGCTTTAAAGTTTTCAATAATTAATAGTGGGAAGGTCAAGCAGTTTGATTGAATTTAGAGTAGGGGTTACTCAGATTAAATAGACATCTAACAAGTTCGACACCTAATGTCGTGGGATGGATACCTGATTAACTGGGCAACCCATAGGGTTGTATGTTTAACATTAATATTACTGTCCGAAATCAGGTAGCTAGTCCAATATAGCTAAAAGAACAGCCCAAGGATTATCAAAAAAAGATATTATTCGATGCCTAAAGCGTTATGTAGCTAGACAGGTTTATCAAATTGTCTCTCAAAGTATTGCAAATAATTCTTTAGAAAAAGTGGCTTAGATAATTTGACGATATAGGAGCATCAATGCACTTGCTGAGAGTTTCTTTTCATTTTTGAAAAATGAATGTATTTATCAACATAAGATCTTAGACTCTAAAGAAACTAGAGCAATAGTTGCTAATTATATTGAAGTTTTCTATAACAGTAAAAGACTTCATTCATCTTTGGGATATAGGACTCCTCTAAAAGCTGAATTTGATTATTATCAATCAATTTTCCGACGTTGCTTAGAGAACTAGAGTTATATGTTTAACATTAGTATTACTGTCCGGAATCCGGTATCCATCCCACCCCGTTCTGCTACACGTAGTAGTGTATCGACAAGTACGATCGGCACAAGAACACATGCGTCGAGTACTACAGCATAACGAGTCGACTAACTACTTCTTGATATTAGTGCGTCCCCGACGTTGTCGGGCAGTGCGCAATGCATTTTCGTAGTCGGTATATGTAGAATCATAAAGACCCAGCTTGCTAGCTTCTTTAGTTAATTTGTCAAGATTAATCCGGCGTTTATTTTGCTGACGTTGTTGGAAATCTATAAGGTCTTGAAGTCGAACTCGACGGTGACGGTTTGGCTTTTCGAATGCTATGGCCCCATTTTCGAGGAGTTTGACTAGGGTAGGGCGGCTTATACCAAGGAAATCGGCAGCTTCTTGTGTTGTCAGAAGCAGTCCTTGGGGAGCGACTAAAGTAGCTTTGCCTTGACGCATAACTTCAATAACTT
>JAJYPT010000186.1 GCA_021795135.1 Actinomycetes bacterium | reverse complement strand
TGGCAATAGAGCTGCTAATGCAGCTCTATATCGAATTGTAATTGTAAGGATGCATTGGCATCAGCCAACCATTGACTATGTAGCTAAAAGAACAGCCCAAGGGTTATCAAAAAAAGATATTATTCGATGCCTAAAGCGTTATGTAGCTAGACAGGTTTATCAAATTGTCTCTCAAAGTATTGCAAATAATTCTTTAGAAAAAGTGGCTTAGATAATTTGACAATATAGGAGCATCAATGCACTTGCTGAGAGTTTCTTTTCATTTTTGAAAAATGAATGTATTTATCAACATAAGATCTTAGACTCTAAAGAAACTAGAGCACTTGTTGCTAATTATATTGAAGTTTTCTATAACAGTAAAAGACTTCATTCATCTTTGGGATATAGGACTCCTCTAAAAGCTGAATTTTATTATTATCAATCAATTTTCCGACGTTGCTTAGAGAACTAGAGTTGTATATTTAACATTAGTATTACTGTCCGGAATCAGGTATCCATCCCAATAGAGATTCCTTCCGACAAATGCAACCTACGTATTTCTGCCCAATCTTCCAATGTGATCACCCTTCCAATTATTGTTTAGGGTGGCCTAGTTTTCAGTTGGCGTTTCTGGCCTAGTTTTGGACTGGCGTTAACACTCCCTTGTCGGATTTATACTATTTACCAAACCCCTACTTATCTGCAATATGATTGTTGATATCAAATTTTCAATGCATAATAAGCACTTTAAAAGGACGCCAAAGCATTTAGACTAGTGGGCTCAGGAGAAAGTCCGAGAAAAGTGCTATATCAGACCGGAGTCAGACCAAGGATAACAGAACCCATCGGCAGAAATTTCCTCCATATTTTTGAGATCTCACTCTTCTGCTCTCTGCGAATTTGGCAAAAGCATCAGCATGGTCAAACTATCAAGCGGAGATTCCATAAAGCCGTAGTGTGCATAAAAAGCTTTGGCTTCTTCATCTTTAGCATGAACCAACAATAATCTAACCCCTATCGCTGCAGATACATTGATTGCCTTGATCATAAAGTGTTGCAATAGGGCTGAACCAAAATGCCGTCCTTGATATCTAGAATCTACTGCCATACGACCTAGGAGAATTGCAGGTATCTCTTGAGGCTGATTACGAGTTAACTTTTTAGGAACACGTGTTCGAAGTACAGAAGCCGTTGATGACGAGTAGAACGCGATAACTCGTTTTGAACTACCTTCAGTAATAACCCAGGTTCGACTCGTTCCGGTAACCTGATTCCCAAGGGCTCGCCTGAGTAGCCAGTCATTTAGAGCGGGTTTTCCACAATCAAAGCTATCAATGATATGTTCGCCAGTTAGCAGGTAGATCCCCTTAGGAGTCACTTCCGTCATTCTTCAAGTATGGAAGGTTCAGAAATGAGTTTACTCATTGCCTCTGGCAACATTGATGAAGTATCTAATAATGATTTAAGCTCCATCCAAGTCATCTCATCAGCTACAAATACACGTCGATCTGCAAGATCTATCTCTGCAGCTGCGACAGCATGTCGAAGTACATAATCGCTTGTAGACTCACCACGCGCTTCTGCAGCGGTTCTAAGTATGGCATCTTGAGTGGGCGTTAGACGAAGATTGAGACGTTCAGTTTTAGTAGCCATAAGTAAAGTGTACACTATTTGACGTACTAATTGTAAAAAATAAATTCCCATAGCAAAAGTGGAATGTCCACCTTTTCCAATATCTTCTAAGTAGAACTTACCCAGAAGAAAAAATCAGTCAAACTCGTGTTTTCCGATTTTTCATCAATAAGATTTGTCCAATTAGAAGATTTTTTGGTAAAGAGTTTATCCTTTAGGCTCTCTTGACTTCTTATCTTTTCTTCTCCAACTCCTAATTAAGCTTTTAACTGGATACAAATGGTTGGAAAGTCCTCGCATTACCTCCACTAAGGTGTTGTTGTAATGACAACACCTTAGTTTATTAAAATAGTTCCAATCCTTCTGGACGCTTTGGTATGTCTCATTCTAAATTTTGCTCTTTGTTTCACCTAATGGAGATCTTAGAGCCCTCGTTGAAGTTTCAACCAGGTTTCACACCGCACAACAGCGATCTACCCTTAAATTGCACCGTTTTGTAAGAAGCTAGTTTATCTACTTCGACTGTAATATCTTCAAAGCCTTCTTTTTGAGCTTGTTCCGATAAAATCAATTCGCGTAAAGCGCCCAACATTATCACTTTTACATTTTCGTTGATTTGACAGATTATTGTAGATGTATATACTTGTATATATAAATTGGAGGACTAAGTGAACATAACCCAAAGTTTACAAAAATGGGGAAATAGTGCCGGTATCCGCATACCAAAAAAAATCATAGAAGAAGCCCACCTAGAACTCAATGAACCTCTTGAGATTAGAGTAGAAGGTAGATCAGTTATTCTGACTCCTGTTAAAAAGAAAGAAAAAATAACTTTAGAAAAGCTATTACATAATGTAAAACCACAAGATGTGGGTGGTGAAGACGATTGGGGATCCCCTCTTGGTAACGAAATATGGTAGATCCATATTTACCTGATTACGGAGACATAGTATGGCTATTATTTGAACCAAGAGTGGGACATGAACAATCAGGTAGAAGACCAGCAATTGTTATCTCAGAAAAATCTTTTAGCATGCATACGAATTTGGCGCTCGTTTGCCCAATAACTTCACAAATTAAAGGTTTACCATTTGAAGTATTGCTCCAAGACACCACTATAAAAGGAGCCGTTTTACCCATACATGTAAAAAGCGTCGACTGGAATGCTAGAAAAGTTAAACTTATAGAAAAAGCTCCTCTTGAGCTGACAAATTTAGTAGCTCAATCAGTAGCTGCTATTATAGGCTTGTAAATATCTGTCAAATATGACAAATTTCTAATATCTTCAATTCTAGACTGGCAAAACTGTAACTACTTGACTATTCATAAAAGGTATTTTACCTTTTTCCATTACTTCTTTTCCAATTATCAATCAGGTTCTCAGCTGGATGTAAATGGCTGGAAAGTCCTCGCATTACCTCCACTAAGGTATTGTTATAGTGACAACACCTTAGTTTTGTTAAAATTTGGTACTTGCATCCCATTTCTAAGTTCTAGTATCTTAGGTAACTTCTGGAGCTAGATCACATCAGCTATGGCTTGTTGTTGACACTTAGCTGCTTCTTTAGGATTGAGCATTCCCACGATACTTAATTGAAGTGTCCCCTCATCAGGCGTAATCAGCTCCTCTAAGATATTAATCTCTATAGCTTGAGTATCGCACGTTACTTTGATAATTAGAAATCAGGTACTTGCAGTTGATCCTCAAGAGTAATTAGTAGGGAAACAACTATCAGTTATAGGTCTAATTTTTAAGATAGATTTTTTCGTTTCTTTCGATTTATACTATTATAGAAATATGACCAAAGTTAGTGGAACAACAGTTAAAACATCATCTACCACTACCGCTAAGTATACCAACACCAAGAAGTAATTTTTCCTCCTCAAGATCTTGATCAGCTTCTTGAGTTGGCTCACTTTATCAAAAGACATAGCGAACCAGGCCTACTTCTCGGTCTTGACGGCGAACAAATACCTCTTCCTGTCGAAGTCTATGCTGTCTTGCGCCAAGTTATTGAAGTTATGCGTCAAGGCAAAGCTACTCTAGTCGCTCCCCAAGGACTGCTTCTGACAACACAAGAAGCTGCCGATTTCCTTGGTATAAGCCGCCCTACCCTAGTCAAACTCCTCGAAAATGGGGCCATAGCATTCGAAAAGCCAAACCGTCACC
>JAJYPT010000185.1 GCA_021795135.1 Actinomycetes bacterium | reverse complement strand
ACTACAAAATTAGTTCCATGAACTACATCTATTTTTCCTGTCCATAATTCAATAGGGGGGAAATTTATTCTTTCCCATAGTAAATGCATAGGCCTCGCTGGTATGGGACGACTCATAACTGACATTGCTTTTGGAATATGAGCCAAGAGCTGATTTCTATTTCTCCAGCTAACAGCAAAAGCTTGGGTGTCTATATCTAAATTAACCAAGGCGTTTATAAGACCCGAGGTAAATTCACCAACTCCGGTTTTAGACCCAAGCAAAGGAGTTGCATCTATAGCTACTTTTAATTTATTTTTCATTAAATTTCAAATTCATCTCTAAGTTTTGACTAGCCTTTTCTAAATGATAACTGTATTAGCTGGAGGCGTGGGCGCTGGTCGCACTTTAGCAGGCCTTATCCAACTTATTGACCAAAAAGACATAACAGTAATAGTCAATACAGGAGATGATGAACAGATTTATGGACTTTATGTTTGTCCCGATTTTGATACTTTGACTTATCATTTAGCAGGTGTTGCTAATTATGATCAAGGATGGGGAATACAAGATGAAAAGTGGCAAGTTATGCAGGGTCTACAAAGATATAGATTAGACACTTGGTTCAATCTTGGAGACAAAGACTTATCCACCCATATTTATAGAAGTTTTAGACTTTCTCAAGGAGCCGAACTAAGCCAAATATTCAAAGAAATCACTACTGCTTGGGGGATCCAAATGCAGATCTTGCCTATGACAAATGACAGATTTAGAACTATGATCCAAATAAAAGAACCCAAAAAAGAAGTTCCTTTTCAAGAATACTTTGTGAAATTAAAACAAATACCTAAAATAAGTGGAATTAGATTTGAAAATAAAAATTCAGCAACTCCTTGTCCAGGAGTTTTAGAGGCTATTACAGAAGCAGACAATATAGTTATTTGTCCCTCTAATCCATTTGTTTCTATAGATCCAATCCTAAATGTCAAAGGAATTCGCCAAGCCATAGAAAAAAATCGTTCTAAAACTATAGCGATATCTCCAATTGTAGCTGGAACAGCAATAAAAGGACCAGCTGCAAAAATGATGACAGAACTTGGATATCCATCTAGTGTTGTTGGAATAGCAAGTATTTATGCTCCTTTGGCAAAAACTCTAATAATAGATTCCAAAGATGCAAATGAAGCAGAAAATGTTTCTCACCAAGGTATTGATCCTTTAGTTGGAGCAACTATTATGAAAGATCCGACCACAACTAGACAACTAGCACAACTAATTTTAAAGGCATTTAAAACATGAGTGGAATCTTGACTATAATTCCGGTACCTTTGGATGAAATTAGAAATGGAGACTGCCTAGCCAAACTTATAAGTTATAAGATCAAACTTGAAAACAACGACGTTATTGTAATAACTCAAAAAATAGTCTCCAAAGCAGAAAATCGCCTCCTTAGAGTTGACTCAGATCAAGACATTCAAAAAGCTATTGAATCAGAATCTGAAATAATCCTAAGAAGAAGAGGCCAATTGGTAATTTCTCAAACTCATCACGGATTTGTTTGTGCAAATGCAGGAATAGATCAATCCAATGTAGAAAAAGGCTATATAGCACTTCTACCAAAAGACCCCGATCTTTCAGCTCGCAGAATTCGTCAATATATAAAGGGGGTAGATAAGATAAATGTTGGAGTCATTATCTCTGACACCTTTGGCAGGCCTTGGCGTCAAGGAGCTGTAGATGTGGCAATAGGTTGTGCTGGAATAGGCGCCATTTTAGATCTCAAGGGCACTAAAGATTCTTTCGGTAAAACAATCAAATCTAGCGAAATTTGTATTGCAGACGAAATAGCTAGCGCAGCAGAATTAGTCATGGGTAAAAGCAGTTCTATCCCAGTTGCAGTCATAAGAGGCATTGATGCTAGGTGGATGAGAAATTCTTCAATCAAAGAAGAAGTTATTAGACCATACCAACAAGACTTATTTCGTTAAATTTGCTATCCATTCCAGAACCAAACTTAATCCCTTATCCAAAGGCACACAAGGCTGCCAGTCCAATTCTTTTTTAGCTAAATCTATTTTCAACAAAGAATGCTGTAGTTCTCCAGGACGGGGTTTTTCATATAGTGGATCAAAATCCACTTTAGCTATTTTAGCCATGGCAAAATATAGTTCATTTAAAGAAATACTTTTACCACTTCCAATATTTATCAATAATCCAGAGCCTTTATCGATAGCTGCTATAAAAGCATCAGCTACATCTTGAACATAGATAAAATCTCTGCTTTGATCTCCTTGTCCATAAATTGTACAAGTTTGCCCGTTGAGTAAACGAGAAGCAAATATTGAAACTACTCCTGCTTCTCCAAAAGGATCTTGCCTTGGTCCATAAACATTTGATAAAGCCAAAATTGAAAAATCAAGACCATAAAGAGCTTCGTAGCTGACAAGATAATCATTTATGACTTTTTTAGCTATACCATAAGGAGAAAGCGGACATTGAAAATCTTTTTCGCTAAAGCCTGGGGCATCTTTTTCTTTATCTCCATAGATGGTTCCCCCACTTGAAGGAAAAATTATTTTCTTTACTCCACTTAACCGACAAGCCTCCAACACCGACAAAGTACCGATGATATTTACTTGTGCATCAAAAACTGGGTCTTGAACTGATTTACGCACATCGGTTTGAGCAGCAAGATGAAGTACAATTTCTGGTCTAAAAGATTTAACTTCTTCAAGCAAATGTTGTTGATCACAAATATCTAAATTTTTGAAATTAAATTTTGATGTAGAAAAATTTTGTCTTGCAGTTTCTAGGTTTTCTTGCTTGCCTGTAGATAAATTATCTACAGCCAATACCTCATGGCCGATAATTAATAATTTGTCTACAATATGAGAGCCTATAAAACCTGCTCCTCCAGTTACCAAAATCTTCATTAGGAAAGGCGAACACCTGCTAAACGAGACCCTACTTCTACCTCTACCAGATCTCCCAATACGCACTCACTTTCAATATATGCATCACGTCCTATTACCGCCCCAAAGCCAACAATAGAGCCTTCTACTCTAGCTCCTGGACCAACAATGGAGCCTGGTAAAATTACAGAGCGCTCAATTGTGGCTCCTTTGCCAACATGGACACCTCTTCCAATTGTTGAGTGAGAAACTTCAGCATTTTCTTCGACTGTAGTTTCTTGACCAAATAAAGAATAAGGCATTATCTTACCCTTGAGATCACAATCACCTGTAGTCCAAACCCCAGGATATATTTCAGTTGCTTTTTCTAAAGGAGGTTTACCCCTCAAGCCAGTTAAGATATCTGCATGAGCCTCTAAATATTTTGCAGGAGTTCCAGTGTCCATCCAATAAGCATCAGAACTTGTTGCAAAGAGAAAGCCTTGCTTTGCAAGATGAGGAAAAGTTTCTCTTTCCATCGAAACTCTCCTATTGGTATCTATAGAATCTAAAACTTGGGGATCTAAAATGTATATCCCAGCATTAATTAAATTACTAGGAGCGAGCTCTCGAGGTGGTTTTTCAATAAAAGAAGATACCCTTCCATCTTTGTCTGTAACAACAACCCCAAAAGCTGAAGGATCCTCAACCGCAGTTAGAGCTATAGTTGCCTTAGCGTGGTTTTGATGATGGAATTGAACCAAGCTAGTAATATCTAAATCGGTCAAAACATCACCATTTAGAACTGCAAAGGTCTCCTCCATCTTGACTTGAGAAGCAGCAAAACGAATAGCTCCAGCTGTATCTAGAGGTTCATCTTCTACAGCATAAGAAAGCTTTACCCCCGATGCCACTCCATCAGGGAATGCAGCAATAAAAGCATCGGGCTTATAGCCCAGTGAGAGCACTACTTCATCT
>JAJYPT010000184.1 GCA_021795135.1 Actinomycetes bacterium | reverse complement strand
TGGTAAAAGTGGTTTTGGTCAACAGATTTAGTGTTTTTGTGTTGCTTTTGTAAATAGTTCTGATTGGTCTTTTTGAAGCTTTGATAATTTTGATCTAAGTTCTTGTTTTTCTTCTAATAAATGACTAAGTTTTGTATCTTGCAATAGCGTTTTTGAATTTTGCCTTAGCTTTAATGTTATCCGGTTGTAGAAGTAGGCGGTGCTTGAGGGAGTCGAGATTGTACTGGATACAAAGGCTCTAACAAGATTGCTATAGCAAAAACAACAGCTACGATAATAATAGCTATGCCAACTAGAGTTATATGACGAGGAGGATAGGATTTCTGACGCTTTGAGGAAGATGATTTTTTACGAGACTTATTTTGTTTAGGCATTTAATATTTCAATTTCTTATTATGTAATTACAGGGATTATATATGAATATATTGCTATATTTGAACTTATTTCTTAGATTGTATAAATATCAATATCTGAAATAATAATTTAACTAGCAAGACTACTTATTGTTCCAAGATTTATTTTGGTTAATATTGTTTTTCAAAAATAAAACAATTGTATTAAAAAATGTTTATATCTAGATAAATCATTAAAACAAGTACCTTTTTGTACAAGCTTCAAGTTGATATTGTCTATTTATTACTTTATCTTTTGATGGTTTAGATACTTTAGTCGGCTGACTTGGAAAGTATTTATATCTCTAGTAAAATATTTAATCTATAAATAATCAATTTTGTAAAAGATATTATTATACCAGGGGAGTTGCTTTCTTTCAATCAATCTAGCCTATCTTGGATTTGAGAAAGCTTTGTGGCATCTTGTAAAGATGTAGTGACTTTATTTTTCGGTTAAATTTAAGAATTAAAATAGTTAATTTGACCTAGAGAGCCTGCCTTGAAAAACGACTTAGGAAGTATTAAAGTAAATTAAAATATTTCTATTAGTTGGTTTTTATTCACTATAGTTATCACTCTAACGATGGTTGTTATCAATCTAGCTATCGGGATTGTCGATTAATTAGATTTAAATTTCAAATTTTTTTTAGAAAATAGAGGTTTATTTTAGAATTATTTTTGGAATATATTCTCTTGTTCATATATCTATTGATTGATTTTAGCTTTTGTACCTATTGATTATTCGATTCAAATTCCTAACTTTAGAAAGTATGAGGTTATTGTCATTAAAAAAAGTAGAGGTTTTTCATGCCAATTCTAATGACTGCTGCTGTACCTGCTTCTCGCATTGCTATAAATAGAATAACTGCTAGTTCCCAGATGGGTTTCTCGCTTGGATGGCACATAATTTTGGCATCTTTTGGCGTTGGCTTTCCAGTACTTGTTCTTTATGCTGAATGGAAAGCTCATCGTAGTGGTGATGCCCTTTATCTCTTGTTAGCTCGTAGGTGGGCAAAGGCAATGGGAGTGCTTTTTGCTGTGGGAGCTGTATCTGGAACGATTTTGTCCTTTGAACTTGGGATCTTATGGCCAGGACTCATGAGTAGATTTGGAGCTATTTTTGGGTTTCCATTTGCACTTGAGGGATATGCGTTTTTTATCGAAGCTATATTTTTAGGAATTTATCTCTATGGGTGGGATAAATTGCCGTATAAAATTCATTTTCTAACTGGAATACCAATTGCAATTGCTGGGGCTGCTTCGGCTTGGTTTGTTGTTACTGCTAATTCTTGGATGAATGACCCTACGGGTTTTCGCCTTGTTCATGGAAAAGTAACCGATATCAATCCATGGCTTGGAATTTTTAATAATGCTACTCCAACAGAGACAACTCATATGATCTTGGCTGCATATATGGTTACAGGTTTTGGAGTAGCAGCAGTTTATGCAGCTGCGATGTTACGAAACAAAAGGGATCGTTATCATCGTACGGGGCTTAGAATTGGTATAGCAATGGGAGCTATTATGGCTCCCATCCAAGGAATAGTAGGTGATTTATCTGCTCGATATGTTGCAACTTATCAGCCTTTAAAACTTGCTGCAATGGAAGCTGTACTAAAGACTGCTAGAGGTGTACCTGAAACTATCGGAGGAATTTATATTGGGGGACATATGCGTTTTCCTATTAGGATTCCAGATGGTCTTTCTCTACTTACACATTTTAATCCCAATTCTAAAATAATTGGACTCAATTCTGCTCCTGTTAATCAACGACCTCCACTAAATCCTGTTCATACATCTTTTGACATTATGGTAGGGATTGGATTTCTCCTTTTCTTTATTGCTTTATGGGTTGGGTGGTCTTGGAAGCGTCATCATGTTTTACCTGAAAATAAGTTCTTTTTATGGCTTACCTTGATTTCAGGACCACTGGCATCTATTGCTGTTGAAACTGGATGGATGACTACTGAAATTGGTCGTCAACCTTGGATCGTATACAAAATTATGCGAGTAAGCCAAGCTGTAAATCCTGCTCCAGGACTTTGGTTTGGGCTGCCTATTTTGGTTGGAATCTATACTGCTTTGACAATCATACTCGTATTTACTTTGAAAAAATTAGCTGCGGTTCCATTGCCATCAGAAGAACCTAGTGAAAAAGATGCACAAGAGGTCTCGGTTGTATGAGAGTTGGTTTTGAAAAAGAAAAATATCTTTATTTAGCAAAGGAGGAGCCAAGTTGATAACTGTAGATATAATGGCAGGTGTCTTATGGCTGGCTGTGACTGCTTATGCTTTGCTTGGTGGGGCAGACTTTGGGGGTGGTTTTTGGGATCTGACTGCTGGGGACCCAGACAAAGGTGCTCCTATACGTGCCAGGATTGAACATTCGATTGGTCCGGTTTGGGAGGCTAATCATGTTTGGCTTATTTTTGTCCTGGTTGTTTTATGGACAGCTTTTCCTGCTGGATTTGCTTCTGTGGCTTCAACTTTTTACATACCCCTTACATTTGCAGCTTTTGGAATAATTCTTAGGGGATCGGGATTTGCTTTTAGAAAATTAGCAGGTACTGTTTCTTCACAAAGGTTTTTTGGTGCTACTTTTGCCTTGTCTTCTATCCTTACACCATTTTTCCTTGGGGCAGTAGCTGGAGGAATTGCCTCAGGTCGAGTACCAGTTGGTATTGAACGAGGCGCCATATTTACCTCTTGGATAAATCCAACTTCTATATTGGGAGGCATATTAGCAGTAGCAACTTGTGCTTGGCTTGCAGCTACTTATCTAACTGTGGATTCTATGCGAAGTGGTGAACAAGACCTAGCAGAAGCGTTTCGTAAGCGAGCACTATATTCAGGGGTTTTTCTTGGGGTTATGACCATACTTGGAATTGGAGTTTTGGATTATGACGCCCATATACTTTTTGAAGGTCTTATTACAAAAGCTCTTCCTTTGGTTATTATCTCAATCCTAGCTGGACTTATCTCAATGGCTTTGTTGTGGAAACGAAGCTATAAACTAGTGCGCCAATTTGGAGCTTTAGCCATAGTTGCAATTATTTGGGGTTGGGGAGTTGGTCAATTTCCAAAAATACTGGTTGGAGGTCCCACTCTTGCCCAGGTTGCAGCTCCTCCAGTTGTGCTTCATGCTATGTTATGGTCTGTAGTGATTGGGGGACTATTTTTAATTCCTTCCCTTGGATATTTATTTTTCTTATTCAACTCTTTAAGTCGCGAGTCTAAAGATTCTAACCGTCAATCTTTATCTCACTAAATAACTACGATGATAGTCTTTGTGTAGATGAAAGCTTTATTTCTAATTTAGAAAGAGACAACATTGAGAATTGCTTTTAGATTAAATACTTTATAGACAAAGCTAGCAGGATCAACCAAGATCAATTCCAATCAACATTCCAACTTATGGTTAGGTCTTTTGCTTAAATTTTTTATCTGGATTTGTTGGT
>JAJYPT010000183.1 GCA_021795135.1 Actinomycetes bacterium | reverse complement strand
TAGTCATAACCTGCAGCTTTTATCTAGTAAAGTACGACTTTTATCCGAAATAAATTTACGTTTTGGCAAAAATAGAAATACTAAAGTCGCCTTAGCAGATCTTGCGCTAGAAATTGAATGGGCTAAAGCAAGAATGATTACTCCTCAAGATTACGAACAAAAAGCTTCTATTAGCTCTCGCAAGCCCCCCATTTCACTTATGGAAATGGCAGAAATATACAAGCGTTATGAAACAGAAAAACAACATCGCAAACTAATAGATTTTGAAGACCTTTTGAAATATTGCACAGATGCAATAGAACAAAATCCTTATTTTGCTCAAACCCAGCATTGGAAATGGCGACATTTTTTTGTTGATGAATTCCAAGATGTAAACCCTGCCCAATTTAGACTTTTGAAAGCATGGCTAGGACAAAGAAAAGATCTTTGTGTAGTAGGAGATCCCAATCAAGCCATATATTCTTGGAATGGAGCAGATCCTAATCTTATTGTCAATTTCAAAGATCATTTCCCAAGCGCTGAAATAATTTCTCTTGATGACAACTATCGTTCTTCTCCCCAAATTTTAAAAGTTGCCAATGCAATTTTAGCAAATGGTCTACATCAGAGAAAAAAAGAGCTAAAAGCTCATAATATAGATGGTCCAATACCATTGGTAAAAGTTTATTCATCTGATCTTGTAGAAGCCTCAGCAATAGCATCTCAGCTAAAAGACTGTCACTCCCAATCAATTCCTTGGTCCCATATGGCAGTTCTTTGTCGAACTAATGCTCAACTGGTGTTATTAGAACAAGCTCTGAGAAATTCTCAAATACCTTTTAGACTAAATAAAGCCAACAGTTTTCTAGAACAACGAGAAGTGAAACTAGCCATGACAGAACTGCGCAATTGCTCTATCGGTCAAAGTTTTGCTGCTGCGGCTAAAGATTTAGAACTAAAAATATTACAACCTACAGAAAATGACGTAGGAAGTGGTGGAGATAACGACCGAATCGCTCATTATCAAAACTTTATACGTTTGATCAAAGAATATCTTCACCTAGATGAATCACCTTCTTATAATGGCTTTAATACTTGGCTTTATACTTTGCTTTTGCCAAGCGACTCCCAAACAACAGGAGTAGAACTTACAACTTTTCACAAAGCCAAAGGGCTACAGTGGCCGGTGGTTTTTATAGCAGGTCTAGAAAAAGGATTTGTTCCAATTGGCAATTCCCAAGATCCAGATCTTCTAAAAGAAGAACAGCGTTTATTATACGTAGCTGCCACAAGAGCTGAAAATCAACTTTATTTCTCTCTAGCCAAACAACGCTCTTTTGGCACTAGTACAATAAAACGTTTTCCTTCTCCTTATCTAGATGCTATTGAACGAGCTTGTCATGAACTAAAAACTGGTCATCGCCTCCTAAAGGATCCAAAACAAGCTATTAGATCTCAAAAGAATCAACTTTCTTCCAAATCTGGTTCAAAATCTTTAGCTACAGGGTGGAAAAACAATAAAGCTAGCCCCAATGAGTCAGTTCTTCAAGCTTTAAAGATATGGCGTTCTAATCAAGCTAGAGCTTCTGGAGTACCAGCTTATGTAATTTTTCATGATTCAACTTTGATAGCAATTGCTACATCTTGTCCTACAACTGAAGAAGAAATGGCTTCTCTAGCGGGTATGGGACCTGTAAAACTATCCCGTTATGGAGAAGAAATTTTAACTATTTTGTCTAATACAACTCAAACGGGGGCAAAAAATTAAAATGAAGTTTTACCTTGAACAACGTTTAAATGCAGACTTTGACACCATCCAACAAATACTTATTTCTCCTTTGTATTTTCAAAATTTAAATGAATTAGATCCAGGAGGAAAATCTGAGTTAGTAAAAAAAATAATCACTGATGACTTTATTGATTTGATTGTACATTACCATTTCGTAGGATCTTTACCATCTGCGGCTAAAGCAATTATAGATCCATCTAAATTATCTTGGACAGAAGAAACTCGCATAGACAAAAAAACACATAAGGGAACTTTTTCAATCATTCCTGACAATTACAAAGACCGCTTAGATTGCTATGGTACTACCAAACTTGAAGTCATTAGCGAAAATGAAACTTTACGAGTTCTAGAAGGAGATCTCAAAGTACATGTATTTCTCCTAGCTTCTGCTGCTGAGGCAGGAATCGTCTCTGGAATTAAAAAACACAATGAGATAGAAGAAAAAGTTATAAACGACCTCATTAAAAATAATTGATTCAAAGTTGAATATCTACAAAAACAGGAGCATGGTCAGAAGGCAATTTTCCCTTTCGTTGATTTCTATCTATCAAAGAAAAGTTAACTTTTTCAATAAGGTTATTGCTTAGTAAAATTAAATCAATTCGCATTCCATGATGTTTGTGAAAATTACCAGCTCGATAATCCCACCAAGAAAAAAGATTCTCTTGAGAATAACATTTGCGAAAACCATCATGGAGTCCCCAGTTTTGTAAATTTTGAAGAGCTTGGCGTTCAGGTTCGCTTACATGGGTTGCCCCAATAAATAGGGCTGGATCCCATACGTCTTTATCTTGGGGAGCTATATTGAAATCGCCACAAATTGCAATTTGGTCTTGGGCAGAAAAGCTATCATTTATGTAATCATGTAGTGTTTTAAGCCAAGCTAATTTAGCCTGGTAGTGCTGGCTCGAGATACTTCTTCCATTTGGAACATAGATACTACTAACTTCTATTCCTGCACAATTGGCACTTATTATTCTGCACTCTTGAATTGAGGTTTTATACTCATCATCATCATTTATGATGTGAGATGGAAATCCTACTTGGACGTCTTTGAGTCCAACTCGGCTTAAAATAGCAACACCATTATACCTGCCAGTACCATGATGAACCGATTCATATCCCATTTCTAAAAAACTCAAAAATGGAAAATCTTTGTCTGCTATTTTAGTTTCTTGCAAACACAACACATCAGGCTGAGCATATAAAAGCCAATCTTGGACTCGTTCAAGCCTTACTTTTAAAGAATTTACGTTCCAAGTTGCTATCCTCAAGTTGTTGTTTCACCTTATCTTTAAAATAATTGCCTATTGAACAAGTTATAGATCCTTTGTTGAATCATTTTATTATATTTACAATTTTTATTAGCTACTTATAATAAATAAAAACTTTATTTACCTATCTCTTCAAGTTGGTAATTAAATCTAAGATAAACAAAACTACAAATCTAGATCTCATTAATGCAATCTTTATGAGAATAATTTTTGCTTATTTTGCCAGATCTAATCTTGTTATAGAAATCCTTGACCGCCATATCTAGAAGAAGTACCTAATTTGATCATCACAAACAAAGCTAAGGCGAAAATACCTCCCGACACAATCCAAGGACGAGGTCCAGATGGAATTACATAATAAAATGTTTTCGCCCAAACAACTAAACCAATACCTACATAAGTCCCTATCTTAGTTCTAATATAAATCCACCTTTTCTTAGCAACTGCTGTGTTGGGAGACAGAAGAGTTTTCAAAGGAAAATATAAAACCTTTGTAGCTATAAAACTCAATAGAATAATACCTAAACATAAAAGCCCTACCACTGAGCTGAAATTGCTTTTTCTCCATAGCCCAAGTCCTGCAAATACCACAGCTAAATAAAATTGAAAGAAAAAGAACCTAACAAAAAAACGTTGAGCTAGGGTCTCAACTACTACAGCAGCTACAAAATCTAAAGCTAAAATAGATAAATAAATATTAAAATATGCTTGAACAAAAAAGGCATCATAAAAAGTACTATTCCGGCTAATGCTGGTATAGCCAAGATAAAGATAGTAGTAGTTAGGTCCATCTTTGTAGGAGTTGGTCTAACTAAATAGTTGTTGGTATTGATATTGATAG
>JAJYPT010000182.1 GCA_021795135.1 Actinomycetes bacterium | reverse complement strand
AGGGAAAGTTTGTAAGCTAGAAGAACTTTCTGTTGAAGACTTTGACCATACACTCGCAGTAAATTTGCGTGCTCCTTTCTTGCTTGCTCAAAAGGTTTTTGGGCTTACCCCCTTAAACCGTATAAACGAGCACAATTAATTTAATTGTAGGAGAATATACAAATGGAAGATACAAAAAAGACTAAGCCGGTCTATTCCAAGCAGTTCAAACAAGATGCTGTTGAACTAGTATCTCTATCTGGTAGGCCAGTATCGGCTATAGCTAGAGATTTAGGCATATCTGAATCAGCCCTAAGGAACTGGATAAAAGCTCAAAGACCTGAACAAGATACAAATCCTAAAGTTTTATCTAAAGTATCTTTACTTGAACAAGAGCTAAAAAAACAAGCTCAAGTAATTAAAGAACTAAAGATGGAGCGTGAAATCTTAAAACGATTTTCGGCCTTTTGGGTAAAAGAGATAAGCGAGAATTAATATATCGCTTTATCTATATTCAAAAGGCCGAATTTCCAATAAAGCTAATCTGTGAGGTTTGTGAAATACCACCTTCTAGTTACTATGATTGGCAAAAAGGCCAAACTAGACAAATTGATTATCTATGGGAACAAGCAAAACTAACGGATAAGATTTTCAATATTTGGTATGACTCGAAAGCTTGCTATGGTGCCCCCAAGAATTAAACATAGCTTAGTAAAACAAGGTATTCATATATCTAAAAAAACCATAGCTCGCCTTATGCAACAAATTAATATCGCTGGTATTTGTGCAAAAAAGAATAGAACCTATACCACCGAGTCAGATCCAAATAATCAATTAGCTAAAGACTTGGTTGAACGTAATTTCAAAGCTAACAGACCTAATGAATTGTGGGTAGGAGATATCACCTATATCCCAACAGACCAGGGAAATCTTTATTTAGCTAGTGTCATAGATGTTTTTTCTCGTCGTCTAATTGGATATTCAATTGCTGATCATATGAGAACCAGCCTTTGTTTAGATGCATTGACTGCTACACAAAGATCTCGAGCAAAATCTAAATTTAGCAATACAATATTTCATAGCGACCACGGTTCACAATATAGTAGCGGTGACTTCAAAAGATACCTAAAACTAATGGGAGTAACTCTATCAATGGGAAGTATTGGAGATTCTTATGATAATTCACTTGCTGAATCTTTTTGGGCATCACTTAAAAGAGAGGTTGTAAATAGAAAAAAGTTTTCAACAAAAAACCAAGCTAGAACAACTATTTTTGAATGGTTTGTTTGGTACAACAAACAAAGACTACATAGTTCTATTGATTACCTATCTCCTGAAGAATTTGAACAGAAATGGATAAACAATCAAATAGAATTAGGTAGTAAAATAGCATAAAACCCACGTACGGTTTAAGGGGTCAAGCCCAAAATTTGTTTTTGCTTCATGAATGTTTACTCTCATATAACTATATTAGCTAAGTTAGCTAATATAGTTATATTCCAAAAGAAAGTACCTACAACCAAAGTCTCACTTACCTGATCTTGTATGACAATTAATATTACTTTTTGGTATACTATAAATTATGGCACAACTCATAGCACGTGTTGATGAAAACCTTGTTTCAAAAATTGACCAACTTATACAATTAGGAATTGTTTCAAATCGCTCCGAAGCTATACGTATCGGACTTGAAGAACTCGTAGACAAATATGAACGAAGACGTATTGGACAATCAATAGCACAGGCTTATCGCTGCTCCCCTCAAGTTGATGAGGAGTTGAGTGGACTTTATGAGGCGACTAAAGCCATGATAGAAGAAGAAAGCTGGTGATTGCACCTCTTCAAGGGGAAATATGGTGGGCTGAAGCTGAAGATAAACGTCGTCCTGTATTAGTGGTTACAAGATCAGAAGTAATTCCTGTCCTCACTGCTATAGTCGTTGCTCCAATAAGTAGAACCATTCGTGCTATCCCCACTGAAATCCCTCTTTCGATCAAAGAAGGAGTAGAAGTAGAATGTGTAGCCACATTTGACAATATTCAACGCATTCATCGGTCTTTTTTAACTAGCAAAATTGGTGATTTGGGATTGCGGCATAATGAGATTTGCTTAGCACTAAAAGCTTTATCTAATTGCTAGACAAATTCAATTGGTTTTTGCTAGCTGATGGACAGAAATCCATAAATGTCTTATCTAAGTATTATTCCAATAGTCTAATAAGCAAACAAATTTGGTCGTCCTTGTGGTTCGAGTTGAATAGATCCAAACCTTTTACCGGTGTCTTCGCGAAGTTACCTATATTTACGCAGTACTAGATACCATGGCCCACTACTATTTTGTCTATAGGACTCATTGAACCGCCCCGGGTTTGTTGGAGACTCCATTTATTGAACCGATGGAGTTATGGCAACAGCAAAAAGGTACTCACTAGAAGTAAAACAAAGAGCTATTAATATGGTTTTAGATCATAAAGATGAATACTCATCAATTTTACAAGACAGTTGTATCAGTATCTGAAAAATTACCTATGTCTGCTGAGACACTTAGAAAATGGGTTCGCCAACATGAAATTGATAATGCTGGAGCTCCAGGTATTACTAGTAGTGAAAATGAGCATCTAAAAAAATTAGAACGTGAAAATAAAGAACTTCGTAGAGCAAATGAAATCCTAAGAGATGCTTCAATTTTCTAAGCTGTCGAGCTGGACGGTCAAACAAAGAAGTAGTGGCTTATATTGATAGTAGAAAATCGAAATGGGGAGTCCAGCCAATATGTAAGGTTTTACATGATCACCATAAAGACTCTAATTATTACAGCTAACAGACCCCTATTTGATAAATATACTTCATAAGAGTCAGGATCAAACCAGAGATAAGCACTACCCTATCTTTGATAAACCTGTTATTTTCTATAAGTACCTATTCTTATATTTCTCTAAAAAACAGAAACAATATCTGTATGTTTGAAATCTTCACCTTTGAAAAGCAATGGCTCATCTTTGTCTCGAGCTAGAGCATAAGCAAAACAATCTCCAAAATTGAGACTAGCTGGATGACCACTACCCTTGCCAAAATCACGGTAAGCCCTTCGAGCGATATCAGCTTGTTTCTGTGTTACTGCTTCAACTCCTATATTGGCTGCTGTAAAAAGGTCATCGAAACGGCCACTAAGTACAGGATCATGGTTGGAGTCAACAACAATTGCAGCTTCAACCAAATTGGCAGCGGATATAAGAGGATTTCCTACCTGGGATATAGCTTTAATAAAACGGTTGGCATCAGGTTCGTCCCGTAAAATAGCAATGATCGCCGAAGTATCTATTATCATTTAGGCAAACCGTCCTTGTCGTATAGCAAATCACCATGTTCGCTACTTTGATAGGGCTCTACCCATAATTTGCTAGCAGACTTTCCAATCTTTTGTATTTTAGAGATTCGTTCAGATAAAGATTCTTCGTCTTGGCTTTGGATTTTGTTGAGACGATCATTGATAGCAACAGTTACAGCTTGAGTTACACTTTCTCCTGTTTTCTGGGCTAAGAGGCGGGCTAAGCGCTCCGTCTCTTGATTTTTTATATTCAAGCTCATAGTAGAATTCTACCATGAGCTTTCTATCTTTCTTCCTTATTTAGCTTAGCTTAGATTCAGTCATATAAAAGTATTATCAATAGTATAAATATGTGAATTAGCACACAGATATCCTCTTACTTCAAGATTGGATCAAGCTCTTAATATAACAAGCGTTGGAGATTCTTTAGTTGTTTGGAAACCAGATGGTTTAGGCCGCAGTGCTAAGCATCTAGTTGATTTAGTGAATTCTTTAGCGGAGCAAGAAGTTAATTTGATCGAGTATAACGGTTTATGTTTCTTTTTTGTTCTGACATTTGCCTTCCAGCTCGTCTTAATCATT
>JAJYPT010000181.1 GCA_021795135.1 Actinomycetes bacterium | reverse complement strand
TAATACAACTTCCATTCCAACTGCATTTACCTGATTTGGATCTTCTATTTGAAAATAGTTTTTAACTAATTGTTTCGACTCATTTAACATTTGAGCTTTTGCATCTGAATTCAGGTCTAATTGAATAAAAGAAAGCTCACTTTGGGTCATCTGCCAAACTTGTTCTAATTTTTCCAAAGCAGCTTTGGGAGTTCTTTTTCCCTTGGGTATTTCCCAGAACAATTTTTCTAAAACTTTATGTACCAAAGTCCCTTTTACTGTCCATTTGGTAGGGGCTTCTGGAAGACGATCGATAGCAGAGAAACGAAATGCCAAGGGGCAATCTTTAAATGCAGAAACTTTAGATGGCGACAAACTAGACGGAAGGCGAAAACTCATTACTACAAGGTTAGAACTACTATGAGACAAAAAGAGTGAATTTAGGAAAAAAGGAAATAACTATGAAATTATCAATCTAAGATTTGAGCGTGGAGAAAATGGATTTATCACAATGGGGTGTAGAAAAAGGTTTTTTTGATACCGAGGGTAACTGGGTAGAGCCTCCCGAGCAAGTTTTACAACAAATTGTTTCTCAGTTGTCTCACAATAGACAAAATCCTCCAGATCCTTCTGAGGTTGGTTTATGGGTTGTACATGATGATCAAACAATACCATTAGATGGTACCTGGGAGCTTATTTTAGAAAATCAAAGCTCAATTATTGTAAAAGATCAAATAGGTCCAAATCTACCCCTAGGATATCATTGGCTTAAAAATACCTCAAATCAAAGCTCAATTCGTCTTATAGTGACTCCAACTAAGTGTTATCTTCCCCCCTTATATGATTGGGGATGGTCAATGCAGCTTTATTCAATGCGATCTAATTCTTCTTGGGGTATAGGGGATTTAGGAGATTTAGATTCTTTTGCTTCTTTTGGTGCTTCTAATGGCTCTAATTTTGTTTTAGTAAATCCACTTCATGCTGCTTTGCCAATTGGTACGCAACAACCAAGTCCTTATTATCCTAGTAGTCGTTGTTTTAAAAATCCTATCTATATAAATATGGACGACATTAGAAACTCTTTTGGATCTCAAGATATAGATGAAATTGAACAATTAGCCAAAGAATTAAATTTAGAGTCCAAAATTAACAGAGATAGGGTTTTTGAACTGAAAATGCAAGCTTTGGAAAAGTTTTGGGCCAATTTTCAAGGTAATGAAAACTTCGATCAATATCGCATCGAACAAGGTCCTCTTTTAACTAAATATGCTGCTTTTTGTGTCTTGAGCGAAACTTATGGATATATATCGTCTTGGCCTGAACAATATAAGGATCCCAATTCTGATCAGGTAAGTCAATTTTGCAAACAAAATAAAGACCGAATTGCTTTTCATAGTTGGCTGCAGTGGATATTAGATTATCAATTAGAAAAAGCCTCTAAGCATCTATCAGTAGTAAATGATTTAGCTGTAGGGGTAGATCCCTCTGGAGCAGATGCTTGGATTTGGAAAGATTGTTTTGCTTCTAATATCTCAACAGGTGCTCCTCCTGATGCTTTCAACCCTAATGGTCAAAATTGGGGATTTCCACCATTTGATCCTTATAAGCTACGAGAAAGCCATTTTGAACCTTATATCGCTATGTTGAAACTAGCAATGTCACATGTTAGTGGACTTAGAATAGATCACGTTTTAGGACTTTTTAGACTTTTTTGGATACCGGCTTCTTCTAAAGATGGACAGGGTTCCTATGTTAGATACCCATGGCAGGAAATGTTAGATATTTTGGCTTTGGAAAGTGTGAGAAATCAAACTTGGATTGTGGGAGAAGATTTAGGAACAGTAGAGCCTTTTGTAAGGGATGAACTTTTTGCTAGAAATATATTGTCTTACAAAGTTGCCTGGTTTGAGCCAGAGCCTCCAATAAATATGCCACAGAGATGTCTTGGGTCTTTGTCCACTCATGATCTTCCTACTATTGGAGGGCTATGGACAAAAAAAGACCTTCAAGCACAACTTGATATTGGAATGAACCCCAATATTGAATTCAACGAAGAAATTAGAAATAAATTATCTCGTTGGACAGGTCTTGGTTTTGATGCAGATTTGGACCAAGTAATTATAAAAGCATATGAACTTTTGGCCAAGTCTAAGTCAATGTTGGTAGTTGCTTCTTTAGAAGATGGCCTCAAAGTTATAGATAGACCTAATATGCCAGGTACTACTTTTGAATGGCCAAATTGGTCTTTGGCTTTGCCAAAAAGCTTAGAAGATATTAAAAAAGATCAATTAATTTTAGATATTTTTAAACTCTTCAACTCCCGTAATAGCTAAAAGTGTTTTTTAATCCTTTTTGGGAATAATACTTTACAGAACTAAAATCGACCTCTAGAAAAAGGAGACCGAGATGGCTCTTCATTTTAGTAAAAATCAATCTTCTGACTCGCAGGCTCAGACCAATAATAATCCAAGTAATTCACAATCAAATGCTGCAACTATGGATCAACCCACTCGTCAAAATGATATGCAAGCCAATGGAGCTTCCAATAATAACGTAGATTCTAACAATACTGGCTCTAACGACGGGAGGCTTACTGGTTATGATCAACAAGGTAGACCTATGGTGCAAAATAATGTTGTTGAAAAGATAGAGCCAGTATCTGCTAGAGGAGGAGTTTCTCTTTGGGCAATCATTACTGGGGTAGTGATTTCTTTAGGAGCTTTTGCACTAGTGGGAGCTATTGTTACAGCCATTTTAGGAGCTATTGGTCTAAATACTTTATCGGTTCATGCCTTTTCTAAAATGTCGCCTCATAGTTTAGCTTCTGCTGGTATAGCTGCTGGGGTAGTGGCAGTGATTATAGCTTTTCTTTCTTATTTTTGGGGAGGCTATACAGCAGGGCGTCTAGCTAGAGGAGCTGGAGCTTTGAATGGTTTGTTAGTTTCTTTGATTGTTGTAGTCTTATTTACTATAGGAGCTGGGGTTTTAGCTAGTTCTGGTTTGCCTGGTATATCTTTGACTAGTTTGGTTCCAAAAGGATCGGCTGCAAATATAGGAACTTGGATAGGAGTTGCTATATTAGTAGCTATGTTTTTGGGGTCTATCCTTGGTGGAATGCGAGGAGTAAATTGGCATTCTAGATTAGAAAGACGCTATTTGGATCTTAGAAGTTCAAATCCACAAATGACTAAGGTCTAACTAGGAAAATACTTTTCTAAATAAAACAAGCGACTGGGTTCGGTCGCTTGTTTTATTTAAAGGTCTTCGTATAGTTTTTGCCTTTTATTTTTTATAATTATATGTTTTTATAACCGAAGAATGAAAAAGATATAGTTTTAAGTATTTTCCAAAATGATAATTTGAGAAATTAATGTTTTATTATCAAATGGATAAATCGTAGAACCAGAATTAAACCTCCCCTTGGGGTATTCTGCCAAGACCAATTCCAATTGATATAAGTCGCTTAAGCAAAGATAGACGTATCTTAGGTTCGTCTATAAAGGTCCAATTTCTATTTACATCAATTGCATTTTGGCAATAACCAATCCTTGCCTCTACTTGCCAATTGGGCTCAAAAACCACCTTTAGAGGAGGGGCATCTGTGGAGTCTTTTCTAAAGGTAACAGTGGTGTCACTAGAAAGGATAAAAGAAGTTTTCCATTCTTGCCAATATAGTCCAATGATCCCAGTAGAGGTTTTGTCAAATTTATGGGTAAAACTAAGACAGACTGTTCCAATCCAGTGAGGGGGAAATGTAATAATTGCTTTTTTATTTCCTTGAATCTCTAAGGGCATAGATTGGCAAAATGTGTGACCGTGGGCTCCATAGACCATATCTAGAGCTGAAATTAAAAATTTAGAGGTTGTTTTTCGACCCTCTTCTAGATGAGCTATTTGGTCTTCGCTTATACTAAATTCTT
>JAJYPT010000180.1 GCA_021795135.1 Actinomycetes bacterium | reverse complement strand
ACTCTGTCTGTACTTCTAGACCTACGACCATACTCCAAGTAGTCATAAATTCCTATACCTCTTTAGTTTTTCCAATAATAAATTAAAAAATATCGTTTGCTGCTTGTTCTAAGAAAAGTCCTACTTGAAGCATTACTTGTTCTCCCAAAGCCGGTGCCATAACTTGAATTCCAATTGGCATAGAATCTTGACCTTTACCAAAAGGAACGCTCATTGCAGGATGTCCTGCCAAATTAGATGGAATAGTACAAACATCTGATAAATACATAGACAAAGGATCATCTACTTTGGCATCAAAATCAAAAGCTGTTGTAGGAGAAGTAGCACTGATCAAAACGTCAAAATTATCATAAGCTTTTGCAAAATCATTGATAATTAAGGTGCGTATCTTTTGAGCTTTAGAATAATAAGCATCATAATAGCCAGAAGACAAAGCATAAGTACCTAACATGATCCTTCTTTTTACCTCGGCTCCAAAACCTTGTCCTCTAGTTGTTTCATACATAGTTGTAATATCATCAGCTTGATGGCGCAGTCCAAAACGCACTCCATCATATCGAGACAAATTAGAAGAAGCTTCAGCAGGAGCAATTAGATAATAAGCAGAAAGACCTAGGGGAGCCGAAGGTATCGATACTGTATCAACTTTGGCTCCAGCTTGTTCTAAAACAGATATTGCTTTTTGCACAGATGCCTTTACATCTAATGCGATCCCATCCATCAATTCAGACACAATTCCAACTCTAAGACCTTTTACCGAATTAGAACCTTGTTCGAAATGAAATGGACTTTGATCCAAGCTAGTAGAATCAAATGGGTCTGAACCCGATATTGCTTCTAAAGCCATAATAGCATCTTGTACTGTTTTCCCAAAAGGACCTATTTGATCCAAAGAACTTGCAAAAGCTATAAGTCCAAAACGCGATACCATTCCATAAGTTGGCTTGATTCCAACTACTCCACAAAGAGAAGCAGGTTGGCGGATTGATCCTCCTGTATCTGAACCAAGTGCCAAAGGAACCATATCAGCAGCAACTGCTGCAGCAGATCCACCACTGGAACCTCCTGGAACTTTAGATAAATTGTGAGGATTACAAGTAGGTCCAAAAGCAGAATTTTCAGTTGAAGAACCCATTGCGAACTCATCTAAGTTAGTCTTGCCAACTATAATAGCGCCGGCTTGTCTTAGTTTTTTGATTACTGTTGCATCATAAGGAGAATGCCAATTGGATAGGATTTTTGATCCAGCTGTAGTAAGGCGTCCTTGAATGCACAAATTATCCTTTATACCTATAGGAACTCCAGCCAAAGGTCCAACTTGTTGTCCTTTTTGAACTTTGTCATCTATATCTTGAGCATCTTGGATTGCTTGTTGGTCATATAGATCTAAAAAAGCTTTAATCTGAAAATCTTTTTGATCTATACGATCTAGATAGCTTTTTAGGATTTCTTGTGCTGAAACTTGTTTTGTTCGAACCTTTTCTACAATTTCACTTACATTCATCTACTATCCTATCCCAGGAGGAACTTTGAACTTATTATCTTCTACAGCTGGAGCTTGAGCCAATATTTGTTCGCGAGTAACAACAATTCCTCTAGAGGGATCTAAATCATCTTGTCTAAATACATTAGATAAAGATGATGGATGAGCTGTTGGTTCTACATTAGATGTATCTACTTTTTCAATATCTTCAACATGTCTCAATACAGCAGTTAGATCCTTGGTAAATCGGTCAATTTCTGTATCACTAAGTCCCAATCGAGCAAGGCGTGCTACGTGAGCTACTTCTTTAGGGGAAAGTGCTTCAGTCATATTTTTATAAAAGGTTTCGTAATAATTATTCTCATGAATTTAGGCCCACAACTCTTCTTTTCTTCCAATTTTGATAAAAAAATAAAACTATTGCTAATCCAACAACCAAAGCAATCAAATCAGTAGCTCCAGTAAAGAAACCTAAAATCGAATTCCAATTATTTTTTAGGCTATATCCTAAAAAGGCTAAGGCTGCTGACCAAGGTAACGAACCCAATAGAGTAAAAATTCCAAATTTAACTAATGACATTTCTGCCACTCCAGCGGGAAAAGAAATAAAAGTTCTCAATACAGGCAAAAGCCGAGAAAAAAATACAGTTGATTCGCCATGTTTAGAAAACCATTTTTCAGCTCTTGCTAAATCTTCATGTTTTAAAAAGACATATTTACCATAACGATCTACAAAAGCCCTTCCAAGCCAACGTCCAATCCCCCAAGCAATGTAGCTCCCTATAAGATTGCCAATGGTGCCAACAATAATAACATCTACTAAATTTAAATGCCCCGCTGCTGCCAAAGCACCACCAAAAAGCATTACTACTTCTGATGGAACCGGAATACAGGCAGATTCTAAAGTCATCAGTAATAGAATTGCTAAGTAGCCATAAGAAGAAATTATATGGTTCATATCAAATTATTCCAAACTCTTTCTGTTGTTTGTGTAATGGTTTAATGTTTGTGCAATGGTTTAAAATTAGATATCAACTAAAAAATCGAACAAACAAAGTCTTTTTGGCAAAAAAATTTACACTTAGTCCAAATAATTAATTTGACAACAAGCTAAGCAAGTTCTACCAAATCCACTCATATAAATCTAAGGCATTATCTTACCAAAATGGGATCGGGGTGGAAAGCCTATGTAGATAACAACAGGTCTTTCCTAACTTGGAATATTCCAAAAATTATTTCATGCAATAGCATTTAAATGATCTTTGGAATAATGTTGTTTTAGATAAATATTTAATTTTAAAGATAAAAAAATCCAATTATTAGATGTATAAACCTTTTCAACGTGGAATGCTTGCCTAGTGGTTACAACTTATCGTTTTCTAAGTACTGAGTGGATAGTGGCTGTTCGTGAGATTCATAATCAATATCGCGACCAAATTTCCCCAACAACAATTCCAGACATTCGAATAAATCAGATCATAACTGAAACTCCATTCGAGCCTAGTGAGATTAAAGCACATTTAGATACCACTTTAGGTTTTATAGATTTAGAACTTGGTCACCTTGAAAATCCTGATGTTACCGTAAGTTTAGATTATGAAACAGCTTTAGCTATTTTTGTAAATGGAGATACTCAATTTGCAATGCAAGCTTTTATGGCCGGAAAAATCAGGGTGGATGGCGATATGGCAAAATTGATGTCTTTTTTCGCTCTTAGCCAGTCTTATGACCAAGACTCTCTTGGAGTAGTGGGACAAGTCGCACAAAAGGTAAAAGATATAACCGAATAAGCCTTGGAATTTATAGACAAGACGTAATAATAATTGTTAATAGTTTCCTTGGAGTAGTTTTTAATTCATAGCATTTTTAGAAAATATTAAAAACTAGATTATCTAAGATAAATATATTTCCAATCAGGGTAACTAAAGTTATAAATAACAACACTATGAGTAATACAAAAAGTCTTCATCTTTATACTAAATAGTATAAAGATCTACATAGGAACCTACAAGAACACTTTGTCCTGCTGAAGGATTAGTTCCAAAGATGACACTAGATCCTTGAGGTCCATATACATTACCTATTTTTAATCCAGCACTAGTAAGTATAGATTTGGCTTGAGTTAAAGAGTCTCCCCCAACATTTGGGACCTTTACTAAGTTAGGACCTTTTGAAACATCTACTTGAACAGTAGATCCTTGGGGCACTTGGCTTGAGATACTTGGCGTTGTCCTTACAACGTTTCCAACTGCAACAGTTGAGCTAAAAACTTTTACTTCCACAGGAGACAGCCCTACTTGAGTCAAACTAGCAGAGGCTTGGGAATAGCTTTGTCCTACTATATTAGGTATAGACACCAATGGAGGACCTTGAGATATGTTGACATTTACCGTAGAGCCGTTAGGTTGAAGACCTTGATTAG
>JAJYPT010000179.1 GCA_021795135.1 Actinomycetes bacterium | reverse complement strand
CTCTACCAAAATGCCTCTTGTAATAAGTAGCGCAGCAGCTATATATCCATTGGGAACAAATGGTATTGCAACAAGTAACAAGCTAGAAGGGATATGGGTAAATACAGCTGTATTTAGCAACCCAATGTATCTAGATATAACCTCTGCTATAGGAAAAGATATAGCAGAGGTTATATCTACCAAAAAAAAGATTATCCCCAATTCGCCTAGATTGAAATGAAAATAGTGATGAAACCAAAAAATCAACAATGTAGAAGTTACAATGCCGCTTCCAAAGCTATCAGCTACAAACAATAACGCCATTTTTCTAACCAACACAAGCGCTTTCCCATCAAGTTTTTGTGAAAATAATTCTAATTTTTTCTCTTGTGGGATTTTTTCTACAGTAACAAAACCTTGATTTTTAAACAACATTAATGAAACAACTAAACTAATCAGTGCTATAGAGGTATAGAACCAAAAAAGATAATGTATTCCCCTTACTTCTCCCCAATTCATCAGACTTGGAATTGTAGCCGACAAAGCCCCTAAAGCCCCTCCTGCTGTACCTAACATTCCATAGATAGCAAAAACTCGTGTTCTTTTTGAAGCTAAGACATTGGCAATAATGCCTTCTTCTAAGGCATTGACAAAAAGACCTCCTGCTGGAGGGATAAATCCACACAAACAAGCAATCCAAAACCAAATAATATTGTTCGCAAGAGAAAAAATTAGTCCTGAAATAACCATTAGCACAGCTGATATTATTAGAAAAAGATAAGGGCTAAAACGACTCGCTAGCCTAGTAAAGACAATTGTATAGGTTCCGCTAATTACCACCGACACCGCTGCAAAGAGCCCAATTTCTAATGGTCCTATTTTCCAGTATTGAAGGTAAAGGACAAAAATAATAGCAAATAACCCTGAAGAAAATGAACGTAAGATATTGATAATATTTATAAGTATTTGACCCATTGCCTAGATGTATACTTCCTCAGTCCATTCGAATTAAAATTAAAAAATAGACCGCCTTTTTAGCGGTCTATCACACTAAATTGATGATCAAACTTGATGGCCATGGCTTCGAGAAATATCTCTTACCATAGCCCTACCGGGATTCAGTATCTAATAAATTTTTGCTCCTCACCCAATCTAAACCAGTGGCAGCTGGAATAAATTTCTTGAAGAAAAAATCCCTTTGGGATAAATTTCAATAGATATTGAAGCACCGGTAACTGTGCTACTTAATTATTTCAAGTTACAAGTAGCACAAAAACTAGAGCCTATTTATCAATAAATCAAATTTCTAAAAAATAAGCAAAACTTATTATCTCTAATTACTTCGATGACTTTATTCAACCATAACCAGATTAACTTCCAATATCTAATAATGAAAAAATAAGTTATCTTTAGTAAGATTTAAAATTAATAATTTATTTATAAAGTTATTTTTTGACTAAAAAAATAACTTTATATGAGATTACAATAGAAATATTGCTAAAAATCTAAGATGACTTGGTCTTAGCATTTACTTGTTCTAAAAAACGTTGTCGATCGACAACAAAACGTTCGTGACTACCTCTACTAATTACATCTTTACCGTCATTAGCTTGTGCTTTGAAACTCAAACGTCGACCCTTTATCTCAGCCAAAAAGACTCGAACATATACTTCCAAACCAGCTGGGGTAGGTGCTTCATGACTTAGATCTACATGAGTTCCTACGCTGTGTTCTGTTTGATCAAGATGAGGAATAATTGCTTGCATACAAGCCCATTCAATAAGACCAACTAAAAATCCAGTAGCAAATACCTGAGGCATTGCTTGAAATTCTTTAGATTCTGGATATAAATAAGGAACTGTTTTTGATACTGGCACCTTATAAACCAACTCATGCACAATCCCCACTTGGAGGGTTTCTTTCACAAAGCCTCTTTTCTTTTATTTGCCAACAGTATTTAAAAATTTACACAAAAAACCATCAAGAATCTGACAACTTAATTAATTAGAAGTAAAAATATTTTTTCTACTCTTTTTAAAAAATTTAAAAACAAATTTATATTAAAGATAGCTAAATAAAAAAATATAGATACTGAAAAGTTATTAGTATTATTAGAAAATATTCTAATAATACAATTTTAAATAATTATCTTATATCTGTTGATAACAATACAAACAAGAGAAAATCAAAAGTATTCTTTTTTGATAAAATATAATCGTATCTTTCCTAACAATTTAAAAATAAATAAATTCTAATGGACAAATATCTATATAAAAATAAATAAAGTACTTCTAATGGAAAGGATCCTTTATGAAAGTATGGTTTATCACAGGAACTTCTCGTGGTTTTGGTCGCCAATGGGCAATAGCTGCACTAAAACGTGGAGATAAAGTAGCAGCTACAGCTAGAAATGTTGATTCAATTAAAGACTTAATTCAAGATTATGGAGATTCAGTTCTTGGGCTCCAATTAGATGTCACAGACAAATCAGCTGTAAATAAGGTAGTTGAACAAGCCTATAAACATTTTGGCCGTTTAGACGTAGTAGTCAACAATGCTGGATATGGCCTTTTTGGCATGATAGAAGAAGTCAGCGAAGAACAAGCTCGCGCTCAAATTGAAACTAATTTTTTTGGCGCCTTATGGGTAACCCAAGCTGTTTTACCTTACCTGAGAGAACAACACAGTGGACATATTATTCAAGTGTCTTCCATAGGAGGTATCAGTGCATTTTTAGGTATTGGCCTATATCATGCCTCCAAATGGGCACTAGAAGGATTTTCACAATCTCTTGCCCAAGAAGTTGCTCCTTTTGGTATCCATGTGACACTAGTTGAACCAGGTGGATTTTCCACAGATTGGGGTGGATCATCTGCCGTACATGCCACAGAAATGCCTGCTTATGAACAAGTTAGAGAAATGGCTGCCCAAGCTAGAAAAGCCAGAGTTGGAGCTCCAGGTGATCCTGTAGCTTCTAGTTCTGCAATACTCAAATTAGTAGATGCAACCGATCCCCCTTTGAGAGTATTTTTTGGACAAGCTCCACTTGAAATAGCAAAAAAAGATTACGAACAACGAATTGCTACTTGGGAAAAGTGGAATTGGTTGGCTTTGGAAGCACAAGGGTAATAATTCTTAAATCCAATTAGTCAAAATCAAATACAAACTGGCAGACATTTTTTATCAAAACTGTCTGCCAGTTTTCATTTTACAATGGATTTGGCTGGAAATTTAGCTGGAGATTCAATTGGGTGTATTCTTGTCAAGGCCCAACGGGCTAATTGATTAGGACGAGATAGTAATGCTGGAATAGTAGAACGCACTGTAACTAGCGACATAAAGAGCCAGTACCCCAAAGGATATAAAGGTGCTATCCACAGGGCTCGTTTTACTGTTGGATCGTAATGAGAATCCAACCATACTCCAGTCGATAATTGAATAATTGAAGTGGTTGCAAGTATCAGACCCCAAGAATTTGGAAAAGGAGATGCTCCAGGTGGAACTACATTAAAACTTAGACAAATAACCCAAAATCCTAACATAACTATAAAAATATGAGCCCAAAGAATTGATAGACAAGCTTCAATATATACAGGCCATTGACGCCTAGATTTCCAACTTGTAATTACTGATCTATGGCGAACCAAGACTTGAATAAGTCCTTTTGCCCATCGCCGACGCTGCTTCCATAACGAGACTACTCCTGATGGAGCTGTCATATCAACCAGAGCTCGGGCTCGTAACGAATATCATAAAAGCGTTTTTGTAGCCTCCATGAAATATCTATATCTTCAGTTACCATGGTTGGATCAAAAAGCCCCACTTGAACAAGAGCACTCTTACGAAAAGCACTAATCACACCAGAAACAGTGAGAATTCTTCCCCAAACAACTTGAGAACGCCTCAATAAAGATACAATGGAGGTAAATTCCAATGTTTGCAATTCAGAAATAAGTGTCCTACGAT
>JAJYPT010000178.1 GCA_021795135.1 Actinomycetes bacterium | reverse complement strand
AATCTTTTGAGCCATCCTAGCAAAGGATAAAATATCTTCATATAGTCTTTGTCTTTATTGTCCTACTAAGTACCTTTAACTGCCCTTTACTTACTAAGTTGTCTCTTTTGGTTTAGTTTTTTCAATTACTTGTTCTTCAAGTATGTCTTTTGGGTTTTATTGAGTAACGGACTTGTTATAGAAGTTGTAAAGATTATTGATCCGGTAAAGGTAAAAATAGCTTTACTTTTAAGTATGTGCCTTATTGTTTGATCTATTAAATTCATCTAAGTAATAAAGCTTTTTTTAATAGCTCTTTTGAAAGTTTTAGACCTAATCCCACTTCAGTGAGATCGTAAAGTTCATTAGAAGAAGAAATGTAGGACTTAGAACTTACAAATTACAAGAAAGAAATAAATAGCTCCAAGAACCATAGTGGTTCAAAAAAAACAAAACTTCCAAAGCTATTTTAAATAGATTCTATAATTCGCCTTTTGAGACCAAAAATAACTACTGGTTTAGAGACCCTTGGCAATAAAATCTCTCTTTGTTAGATTTTATTGCTACCTTTTTTTATTAGTTATTCCGTATAACTTTATAGAGTGATTATAATGAACGTGGAATAGTTTCATAACCCCCCTTTATTGATTGCCTCATACCGAACACTTGGAAGATCTAGGCTTTTAATCGCAACTTCTTCTACTTGGTGTCTGGGAAATATCTTGTCTGGCTTTATCTACATAACTAGCTCCAACTAATTATTTTGCCAGTCCCGAAACAATCTTCCTAGCTTTTCCTATTTGCTAAAATCTTTTATAGCTATATCTACGGTTTGGATTTTAGATATGACCATCTTCTAGGATTCGCCTACTATAGCTATTTCTTTGCCTAGTGCCTGTGCAACCCGGCTGATAGTTCCAATCGTAGGGTTAGTCGTGCCACTTTCTATGCGGGAAATTACGGTACGGCTAACGCCAGCTTTTTCAGCAAGCTCGGACTGGGTTAGTTTTTTACTTAAACGTGCTGCGATTAATTGACTAGCTAAGCGGAACTCCGGTTCAAGTGCATCATACTCCGCTTCAAACTTCGGGTTCTCCATTAACTTTTTCTTGTGTTCATTCCAGGTAGTCATTATTATTTACCTCTTTGTAGGTAGAATTTATTTTGTATATCTATCATATAGCAATGTAACATATAAGCTACATCATATTGATTTCAGCCTGCCGTTTACGAGCAATTTCCAGCTCTTTTTTAGGTGTTGTTTGGCTTTTCTTAACAAAAGCATGTAACAAATAAATGTGGTTTTCCTTGCCAAAAATGTAGAAAACCCGCACCTCTTGGCTGTTCTTGCCTCTAACTCTCAACTCCATGAGACCATTACCAAGGGCTTTGACGTGTGGCATTCCAAGCTCATATCCGTAATGTTGGAGTAAATCTAACTGATGACCTAACCTAGCCTGAGTATTTTCTTGCAAATTGTCAATGAATTCCTCTATAACTTCTTGTCCACCAGGTGTTTTATAATATTCAATTATCCAAAACATTTATACTCCAACCCCTTCAAGTGATAAAGGTTCTGTTGTATGAGGCTGTTTAACAATAAGGAAATAAATATTTTGTCTATTAACACCAAAGTCTTGAGTTAATTGGCTTTTGCTCTCTCCACATTTTGCTCTTATTGAGATTTCATTTAAATCTAATTCTGAAAGCTTTATCTTTCTAGCTCTTTTACGATCCATAAAGTCCTTAAAATCTTAAATATGCAAAATTAGACTCTAGAGTATGGCAAAGATACACATAATGATTGTAATAGTTTTCCCAATCCAGAATTAGGTCTGACTCGAACAGTGAGACTGGCTTCGTGCCTTGATATATGATTTATCGGCCTAAGTTTTGAGCCGGGAAACCATTGCTGTATCAGTTGATTGGACGGAGGTGGCTCAATAGGAACTTTGACAACACCCTAAGTCCTTTGCTATTACAAAAACTTTCAGTCCACTTACTACTAAATTGGCAGTCTGAAATGGTTATTGTCCTGCTAAATACCTAATAACATCTTGTGCTCTATAGCTTGTATCATTTTTCAGAACAAATCTAATGTCGTCTAAGCTATCTCCACTTGTAACAACAGGAGGTTCTTGGAGACCATCAGCTCTAAATTGGCCCAATCCACAGCTAGCCATCAAAGCATTACAAAGACAGAGTCTATCTTGGCTATCTTCAATAGTTCCACCTTTTTTGACATATTGGTCAATGGGTTCTCCTGGACAACGATAGCCAATTCCTCCATCTTGTTTAACATATGCCTGTCTTAAATATCCAATATCACATATGCGTTTTCTTTGGTCATATACTTCTTTGTCAGATAAGGTTTTCTCAATAGATACCACTTTGAAGGGGTAGCCTGTAGATGAGGCTTTTGTAGACGTTTTAACTTCTAGTTGGCTATCCTTTAGGGTTTGTATAACTTTTCTTTTCAAACTCGGATCCATACCCGATTCTTGGCAATAGGCAAATAAAGTTCCAACTTGAACCCCAGCTGCTCCAAGTTCAAAAGCTTGTTCAACATCTTTTGGATGAGTTATTCCACCTGCAATCCAAAATGGCAATCCAAGTTTTACCATGGAATCAAAATTGACTTTATCTCTTTGTCCATAGATAGGATTCCCTTTTTCATCTAGGTCATAATGTCCTCTTGGAGGGGCATTATGACCTCCAGCAATTGGACTTTCAACTACAAATCCATCAACTTGGCCATTACTACGAGTTGCTAAAGCACTAGCTAGTACATGAGATGAAACAATGCCAATAAAGCGGGGTCTGATAAGACTAGGAGGAAGATTACCTTTAGAAATAAAGCGTTTTGGATCAAAACTAATTGTTGGAACTTTTTGCTCCAATGGAATATCTCCACTCAAGTTTAAACTAAGTTCAGCTTTTTCACCAAGGGATAGTTGATCTAATACCCCTGGAATTTGAGTTGGTACTCCTGCTCCCATGAGAACATAATCTACCCCAGCTAAAATTGCGCCAAATAAAGTAGCTAGAGTTGGGAGCTGAATCTTGGTAAGAAGATTGATCCCAACTATACCCTCATGACCAGCCTTAGCTAGAGATACCTCAACATAAGTTGCTAAAACTAATAGATCTTGAGAGCGTACAACATTTCTATGCGACAACATAGGGATGTTGAGATAAGGCTCATTAGGTAGTCTTTTTTTTCCATATTTGGCCAGTGTTTGTTCAACTACATCTTGGAGTGGAAAACTATCTAAGACATCTTGTAGATTTTCGTCATACTGGCAATCTTGGAGCCTTCTTACAAAAACATCAGCAATACCAGTTCCAGATACTACTCCAAGTTGCCCGCTAAGAGAGACCGACCTAGCCAAAGCCCAATTAGAAATAGCAATTCCCATACCACCTTGGATAAGCCAAGGCTGTTTTTGTCTATCTTTTATATTAGGGTCTTTACCTAACAAAGCAAAGTCTCCGACAAGATAGCAAAGGTAACTGGGATAACAATTATAATCTCCAACTAATAGCTCTAGTCTAAGGCTAGTTATCTTGTTAGGAGAGTGCAATCAAATAGAGTCCAAAGACTCTATTTGAAATTATATACCTCTCAGTGCTATAGAGTTTGGGGAGATTCTATGTGAACTACTTTAGTTGTAGTCATCTCATCTAATAATTCTGGACCATATCCAAATCCAGCCCCACTTTGGCCTTGAGGCTGGGCAGAGCCTCCTGGAGCTCCTCCAAAGACATTATTTATCTTGACTGTTCCAACCCTCAATTTTGAAACAGCACGTTGAGAATTTTCAATATTAGATGTCAAAATAGTTGCTGCTAAACCATAGGTATCATCCATTGCTAACTTTAGAGCCTCATCAAAGCTATCAACTACCTGTATTGGAGCCACAGGACCAAAGGTTTCTTGTTTCATTATTGTCATCTCTGGAGTGCAATTTAAC
>JAJYPT010000177.1 GCA_021795135.1 Actinomycetes bacterium | reverse complement strand
CAGTACATGCTTTGGACGCTGCTATAAGGAAAGCAGTTGAGTCTCACTTTAGCTCTTTGAAAGAAATACATCTTATTGACTACCGAGTAAGAGTATTGGAATCAGCCAAGGGAACTGGGGCAGTTACTAGAGTGTTGATAGATAGTACAAATGGAGAAAAAATATGGTCTACTATTGGGGTTTCAGATAATGTTATTGAAGCTTCTTGGCAGGCTCTATCTGATGCCATTATATATGGTTTAACTTTAGCTAATACTAATAAGGCGATGTTATGACTCAACCAGAATTTGTACCTGTAAATACCAAGGATGAAGTTCGTCGTAGTCTTGGTTTGCCAGCGCCACATAGATGGTGGGCAAAACGTTCAGGAGATCAACATCATCCAGGGAAACGTTTGGGATTAGGTTTTGGCACTCCAGGTCCAGATCAAGGATATGGAGCAAAGTTAGTTAAACTTTTTGAGCCTGATTTGATCTTAAAAGAAGGAGAACATCTACAAGATGTCAATGCAGGCGCTTTGGCAATTGGGCTGAAAAGAGCATCTTTATTCGGTCGCTCTCCTATAAAAGCTGATTTTGAGATTGCTTTTTTATTGTGGATGTATTTGATGAATGCTCCCGATGAAGCTGTAAAAAAAAGAAAGCCAATTTTTTCTGGAGCTGCTCATTCTTATCAGATAAGAAGAAATATTGCTGATTTGGTAGATGATTATTTTCTAAGTTTGACTCCGCAAGAGGTCAAAGATCGTTCTATCCAATCCAATTCTTTATTTTTTTTGAAATGAATCACAAACCAAGAGTTCGTTTTGCACCTTCTCCGACTGGATACTTTCATGTAGGAGGAGCAAGAACTGCCCTTTTTAATTGGCTTTTTGCACGTAAATTAAAAGGTAGTTTCATCCTAAGAATTGAAGATACTGACGAAGAACGCAACAAGCCTGAATGGATCAAGGGTATTTATGATGCGCTTAATTGGTTGGGATTGAATTGGGATGAAGGTCCCTATAGGCAATCAGAGCGTTATCAACTTTATAAAAAAGCAGCAGACAAGCTTATAGAACAAGGAAATGCTTATTATTGTGAGTGTTCTAAAGAAGACGTAGCTGCTAGGGCCCTTCCAAATTCTACCCCAGGATACGATGGATTTTGTAGGGATAAAAATTTAGGACCAGGTCCAAAAAGAGCACTTAGATTTAAAGTTCCCCCTATAGGAGTTACTGTTGTTGATGATATTATTAGGGGTCAAGTAGAATTTGCCCATTCAAGTTTTGAAGATTTTATAATAGTAAAGTCTTCGGGTGGACCCATCTTTGTTTTAGCCAACGTGGTAGATGATGCAGATATGGGCATCACTCATATTATTAGAGGAGAAGAACACCTTCCAACTACACCGAAAGCAATTCTGTTGTGGAAAGCTATCTATCCTGATATTCCTATACCTCGATATGCCCATGTTCCGCTTTTAGTGAATGAAAAACGTCAGAAACTATCTAAACGTAGAGACCCTGTAGCATTAGAAGACTATAAGAATCAAGGTTATCTACCAGAGGCGATGCTAAATTATTTAGTTCTTTTAGGTTGGGCTCCAAAAGATGGTCGAGAAGTTTTAAATCTAGATGAGATGATAAACGAATTTTCTTTAGAAGAGGTAAATCTTTCACCTTCTTTTTTTGATGTAAAAAAGCTAAGGCATTTTAACGGAATATATATTCGAGATCTAAGCGATAAAGATTTTATATCTCTTTGTGAGCCTTGGCTGAATACATCTAAGATAGAAAAGACTTCAAATAATTTAGAGACATTTTCTAAATTGGCTCCTCTGGTCAAACAAAGGGTAGAGGTATTGGGTCAAGTTATCCCTATGGTTGAATTTGCTTTTGCTGATGAAGTTGAAATTGATGAAAAGTCTTGGCAGAAATCAGTTTTGAAAAACAAAGATCTGTCTTTGGCTATACTAAGTGAGTCGTTTGAAAAGTTTTTACATCTTGATTGGGATGTAGAATCTTTACATAAATCCCTAGAAGAAATTGGACAAAATTTAGGATTGAAGTTATCCAAAACTCAAGCTTCGATAAGAGTGGCGATAACGGGTAATTCTGTTGGATTGCCACTATTTGATTCTATGGTAATAATTGGACGTGATATATGCTTATTGCGTATCAGTAAAGCAATTGAACGTTTAAAATTAGAACTGTCTGATTGATAGAGATATTGGGAGGATTTGTTAGTCGGGGGTGGTGTAATTGGCAACACAGCAGGTTCTGGTCCTGCATTTGGGGGTTCGAGTCCTCCCCCCCGAGCTAAATTAATTGAGTTGTTGGGAAACTAATAATAAATGTATGGCCCCATCGTCTAGAGGCCTAGGACACCACCCTCTCAAGGTGGAGACACGGGTTCGAATCCCGTTGGGGCTGCAAAAGTATTTATGAGTTGAGCTAAGTAGAAAAACGTTGTTAGCTATAGTGGATAAAAATAAAAGCATTCCTTTTGATTTTCAAAGGAATGCTTTTATTTTTAATGCTTATTTTTTGATAATTAACTAGGGAACTAAAGAAGTTGCTCCAGAAGTAGCTGAACCTACTACATTGGTCGCAGTGGCTGTAGCTGATTTTACAGTATTGGCTGCTCCAGAAGTAGCTGTACCTGTTACATTATTTGCAGTGGTTGTAACAGCTTTAGTAGTATTGGCCACCCCAGAAGTAGCTGAACCTACTACATTGGTCGCAGTGGCTGTAGCTGATTTTACAGTATTGGCTGCTCCAGAAGTAGCTGTACCTGTTACGTTATTTGCAACATTTAAAGCTCCTTGGGCTGTTTTAGTAGCAGTCCCAACAACTCCTTGGGCTGTTTTAGTAGCAGTTGAAGTAGGTATTGAAGTAGACGCAGAAGAAGATTCAGTAGCATTTATCCCTGCAGCTGAAGCCGAAGAGCTTTGGCTGGCTGATACGCTAGAAGGTAAACTAGAGATAACTTTTGTAGCAGTTCCCACAGGAGAACTAAGGCTGTTTATCTTATTTGAAACAGTACCTATTGCTCCCGAAGCTACTGTATGAGCAGTGTTGGGAGTAGCATTAATTGCCCCTACAGCAAGGGTACTTGTGGTTACCAAGGTAGTGGCAATAGCTGCCTTCCCAAGCCCGCTTAGATTTGTTAGTTGAGTTATTAAAGATTTAACTGTTGCTATATTTCTCACTTGTACTCCATTATCTTTTTGTGTGATTTTTTCTTATCTAAATAACCGTTCTTTAGAACTTTCACAAGAAACAACTTAATGAATTGGTGAAGATTCTAAAGAAATTATTTTCAATAAAAGAACTACAATTACCGCTCTAAATCTCGGTAATCAACTAGGTAATCGTTACTTGTTTATAAAAGATACGCCTTTATCCAAAAAATTTATTTCTTCACCTACTTTTACCAAATGTAGATTTTGGCGAGGGCTTAGTAGGATCTATGCATAAACCTACTATCTTGGGTCCTAGAATCCCATGACTTTGTTATAGGAGTAGTCAATAATTGTTTAGGTTGAAAAGTTAAAGACCTAGCGGATTAGATTTAGTAGCTGTATTAGCCGAAGTCCCTAAAATACCAGATTTAGCAGAAGTTGTTGAATGTAGAGAATTATTTACACTATTAGAAGCAGTATTGGAGATATTTGTATGTACAGCTGGAGTAGGGAGGGTAGGAGTAGTAGGAACAGTAGTTGTTGTAGAGCTAGTCATAGAAGGTTCTTTTTTTGGAACAGTGGTAGAAGTAGTTATCTGGGTAGAGCTATGCAAGTTTGAAGCAATAGGGGCATTTGTTGTATTGAAAGCATTCGAGTCTTTATTGGAAGTACTTGAGCTTTTGGAAGTAATAGGTGTCAGATGATTGTTGATGTTCGATTTGTGATTAGATTTGGAGTTTTGTCTAAGGTTTGAAATCTTATGTTGGGGAGTTTGTGAAAAAGGAGAAATAGAATTTA
>JAJYPT010000176.1 GCA_021795135.1 Actinomycetes bacterium | reverse complement strand
AAGTTTTAGAAAAATTGTTCTGGGAAATACCCAAGGGAAAAAGAACTCCCAAAGCTGCTTTGGAAAAATTAGAACAAGTTTGGCAGATGACCCAAAGTGAGCTTTCTTTTATTCAATTAGACCTGAGTTCAGATGCAAAAGCTCAAATGTTAAATGAGTCGAAACAATTAGTTAAAAACTATTTTCAAATAGAAGATCCAAATCAGGTAAATGCAGTTGGAATGGAAGTTGTATTAGAAGCTCAAATTCACAATTTAAAACTTCGAGGTATCTTAGACAGACTAGATATCCAAGATGGAGAACTAGTTGTAATTGATTATAAAACAGGAGCTGTTCCTTCTCAGCTCCAAGAACAATCCCGCCTAAGCGGAGTTCATTTTTATGCCTTTTTGTGTCAACAATTTTTTGGGAAAATGCCAATTAGAGTGGAGCTGTTATATCTATCTAAACCCATTTCTATAACAGCTATCCCTAGCGAACAATCCACTAGAGCTATGGCAAAAAAGACTCAAGCTATTTGGGGAGCTGTTGAAAGAGGCTGCAAATTTGAAGACTTTAGACCAAGAGTTTCAAAAAGATGCGACTTTTGTTCTTTCAAGTCAATATGTCCAGCTTTCAACCAATGCGGCCCCGCTGATGAAAACCCTTTTTTTATGATCCAATAAATATTTAATTCCAATAATTGACACCAAAGGACAACTTTGAATTTAGAACAATTTGATCAAAAAATAGATTCTGTCTTTGATTTAATTCGAGGAAACTCTATAGCCGATACCATCTTCAATTCTGCCACAACTGTTGCAGATCACAGTATTTTGTGGATGGCTTGGGCAGGACTACGTCTTTTTGACGATAAGAAAAAATGTTCTGGAATGAGAATTATAATTTCAATGCCAGCAGAATCTGTTTTAGTAAATGGAATTATAAAATCTTTTTTTCGTAGAAAACGACCCCAATTTCCATCTGGACAAAGCCCCCAAGTAAGAGTGCCAATTACTAGCAGTTTCCCTAGTGGCCACGCAAGTGCTGCATATTGTGCTGCTATATTGTTATCAGATAAAAAAGTATTAGCTAAAAAAATCCCTTATTTTTTGGTTGCTACTATAGTTGCTCTTAGCCGAATACACACTCGCCTCCATCATGGTTCTGATGTTTTAGCAGGTGCAATCGTAGGGGCGGTACTTGGGATTTTAATTCTAGAAATTGCTCCTTTGGAACAAAATAACTTTTTAGAAAATCTATGTAATATAACGATTCGGATAATCAAGGAATGAATAGATCAAAAACGTGTTAGATAATAATGTGAAAACTTCATTTGGAATTACTTGGGATTATCGTTGTCCTTTTGCTCGCAATATCCATGAACATGTACTAGCTGGACTAAAAGCTGGCGCTGAATGGGATGTGGATTTTATTCCTTTTTCTCTTAGCCAAGTTCACATAGAACCAGGAGAAGTCCCAGCTTGGGAAGATCCTGACAAAGCAGAAGAGCTAATGGCTATGGAGGCAGCTTTGGCTGCTAAAAAACTTTTCCCTGACCTATTTTGGGATTTACATAAAGCTTTATTTTCCCTGCGCCATGATGAAGGCAAAAACATTAGGGATGAAAAAATAATCTCTCAAACTTTAGAGGTAGTTGGAATAGATTCAAAGGCAGTTTTTGATGAGGTTGCTTCAAAAAGACCTTTGAAAGAATTTAGACAAGCTCATGAAAAAGCAGTTGATGACTATGATGTATTTGGAGTTCCAACTTTTATCATCAATGGTCAAGCAGCTTTTGTTCGCATAATGAATCGCCCAAGCCAAGATGGGTCTGAATCTATTAAAACAATTAATAAAATAATTGATCTAATAGCCAATGATTCAAATATCAATGAGATAAAACATACAACTGTCCCAAGATAAAATTCAAAGTCATACAATCTTGTCTTTAGTTCGGTCAAGACAAGATTGTATGACTAGATTAATCATTAGCTTTTGGCTATATCTAAAATAATTTTACCTGGATTGGTGTTGTGGGAAAGATCTTCCAAAGCTAGGGTGAAATCTTCTAAGGAGTACTTTTTACTTATATGAACTTTCATTCTTCCTGCCCCAAGTTCAGCTAAAGCATCAACTATTCCATCACGAATACGTTGTGGGGGTTCATTGATGCCACCATATCCTAATATATTTGCTCCTTTACGATATAGATCTTGCAAAGGAATCTCGCCTTTGGGATTTGAACTTGTTCCATAGATAACTATCTTTCCTCCAGGACTAAGTAATTGGACTCCAACACCTGTCCATTCTCCTCCCAATGGATCAATAACTACGCTAGGTTTTAACTCTTTTGCAATATTGAATAGTTCAGTTGGGCTATTGGCAACAATTGGATCTGCACCTAAGCTAGACAAAAAAGTACTTTTGGAACTAGAACGGGTTTGAGCTATAACTTTAGCTCCCCTAGCATGAGCCAAAGATACAACAGAGCTTCCTACTCCTCCTGTGGCTCCCAAAACTAAAACTATATCGTTATCGTTCACTTGTCCTAGGTCATAGACCACCCTTAGTGCAGTAACTCCAGCAACTCCCATAGCAGCAGCTTGATCTGGATCTATTCCAACAGGCACCCTCACAAGACAATCTTTTGGGACATTGACATATTTAGACCAAGTTCCATCTCGGCTCATTCCAAGCCCACATCCAGATAAAATCACTAAATTGCCTTCGAATTCTCCAACTCCTTCTACCCCCAAAGTACGAGGAAGAGGACCTTGATCAGCTATTTTGCCAGCAGCAATATATCGATCTAGTGGATTTATAGCTGCTGAAATCATTTTTACCCTTGCTTCAGAAAGCTTAGGTGCAGCTATTGATAAGCGTTCTGTAGAAGGAGGCATCCCTAAGGTATGCAAACGAACAGCTAAATTTTCTCCTACACCTGAAGTCATGATTTTCCTTTGTGTATGTTTTAGTTTTTTGTCCTAGATACCAAAGAGGCTTTTTATCAATACTTGATTTAGAGCTATATTGTTTAGTTGCAACTATTGTTCTTCAATTAAAAAAGTTCTAAGCCTGTAACAAGATCTTTTTTCAAAAAACCAAATAAAGGTAATCCTATTCATATCTTCTAACAAAAGACCATCTTAGTCCTTTCTTTGTAATTAAATACAAAAACCCACTTGGGTCTATTCAACCCTTATCTTGCCTTGGGTATGTCTGTCGAAGTGACAAGACAACAAGGAAGTTATAAACTACACTGCGTAGTAGTTATTACTACATAGTGTAGTAAATCTAGCGTTAGGAGAATAATTATGTTCTTACAAAGCTTTGCCTCAATTGGACTAGCCGCTATTGCATCAACTGGGATGTCTTTTGGATTAGGTGCCCACTATAAACCTATATCTGTAAAAACTATTGATGCCAATATTACTTCTCAAGTGTTACCTGCTTCTACCAAAGCCAATAAGGCAACATTTGAACTAACTGCATTTTCTGGACACCATCGAGTAGCTGTGGGTCAAAAGGTAACATTTTATATAGGCATAATGGCTCCTGGATCTGGGGTTCCTCCTACAACTTGGATACCTTCTAATTCAAAAGCTGCTAAAGCTTACATATATCATGCTTCTAAATTTACAAATAGATTTGGACAAGCTTCTTTGGTTCTAAAGGGACAAAGCAATCAAACTATGGAGATGATTGCTGTAAAAGTGGGCAATTTCAGCAGTTATAATGCCACCACAAATAAAGCTAGTGCCGCTCTAGATGCTTGGTGGACAACTCCTTCTAGTACTCCAGGAGCAACTGCTTACAATGCAGTAACTGTTCATCCATTTATGACCCATACCTCTAAATCAACTCTCGATTTGAATATATCAACTACGAACCTAGGACGCCCAGTGCCTGGGATTACAATTCATGATTTTGTCCATCCAGGCTCTATGACACCAACTGAACTTAGTCAAAATACTAATCAAATGGGCAAAACAACCTTCAACGTTCC
>JAJYPT010000175.1 GCA_021795135.1 Actinomycetes bacterium | reverse complement strand
AGTTGGAAATGCGAGTATTGTTTTCCAAGTCACTTTTGTTTGACCAATAAAGACAAAAATCCCTGATTATACTTTTTATTTTTATTTTAATTTAAAAAAAATAGGGTTATAGCTCTACAACAACTGCATTAAGCGATACCTTGCTTAAAATGCCACCATTTGAGGCCGACAAACAATCTATTGACAAACAATCTATTATTATGCTCTCGGATCGAGTTTTGGTTCAAAGTCCAAGCTCTGAGGGAGAAAGACGTTCGCGTTCGGGGATATTGATACCTTCTACTGCTGCTGAAGTCTCAAAAAGATTAATTTGGGCAGAAGTAGTAGCAACAGGACCCCATGTACGTTGGATAAATCCTGGAGATTCAGTTTTATTTAATCCAGAAGACAGACTTGAAGTAGAAGTACGTGGTGAAGATTATTTAGTTTTACGTGAACGAGATATTCATGCGATGGCTTCTAATAAGACAGAAGGAGGAACAGGTCTTTACTTATGAGTGATAATAAAGAATTTTCCTCTATTATTTTTGACCCTAAAGATATTTCGGCCCTACATTTTGATGAAAAGGGTTTGATCCCTGCCATAGTCCAAGAACAAGAATCTAAAGAAGTTTTAATGATGGCTTGGATGGATAAAACAGCTCTGCTTAGGACCTTAGAGACTGGTAGGAGTTGGTTTTATAGTAGAAGTAGGCAACAATATTGGTGTAAGGGTGAAACTTCAGGGAATCGTCAATGGGTAAGGCAAGTTTCTTATGATTGTGATGGAGATGTCTTGCTCTTGAGCGTTATACAAGAAGGTGCTGGAGCTTGTCATACTGGAGAAAAAAGCTGTTTTTATCGCTTTTTTCAGTTTGTTCCAAATGACTAAGAGGGAAATCTTTTATGTTTAAACCCACTTTAGAAGAATTTAAGAATTTAGCTAAAAGCTATAACGTCGTACCTATTTGGACCGAATTGATGGCTGATACTCAAACTCCTGTCACTGCTTTTATTCGTCTAGTAGGAGATAGAGACGGATTTTTATTGGAGTCAGTTGATAGTAGCGAAGAGCGTTGGAATCGCTTTTCTTTTGTTGGACGCAATCCTTTGGCTACTGTGGTTTCTAAAGATAACAAATTAGAATTGACAGGTGAGTTTTCTTTTGAATCGAATCTTGATGGTGGAATTTTTGACTTTTTAGAGACATTGCTATCTTGTTATAAGTCTCCAGTTTGTGTCGATCTGCCTCCTTTGCATGGTGGGCTAGTGGGATATTTGGGCTATGATGTTGTTCGAGAAATAGAAAATTTGCCTCCACCTCCTACAGATGACCTAGGCTATCCTGATGCAATTATGTCAATAATTGGACAATTAGCCGCTTTTGACCATTGGCGCCAGAAAGTCTTTCTTATTGAGAATGTCATAGTTGATCCTAATTGGCAAGATGGCGACTATGAACAGATATATTTAGAAACAACTCAACATTTAGCTAAAATGGCAGAAGAGTTATCTTTGCCAATTGAAGAGAAAATAATCCAAGTCCCTAAATTGAGCCAGCAAAAGCCAGACTATAAAAGGTCTTTTACTGACCAAGAGTATGAAAAAATTGTTGAAAAAGCTAAAGAATACATCAAAGCAGGTGACATATTCCAAGTAGCTCTCTCTCAGCGTTTTGACCTAGAGCTACAAGCAGATCCATTTGACCTTTATAGAATATTGCGTCAAATAAATCCTAGCCCTTATATGTATTTTTTAAGGTATCCCCAATTGACTTTGGTAGGTTCTTCGCCTGAACGTATGGTTCAAGTTTTGGATAATAAGGTGAGATCAACCCCTATTGCTGGAACTCGCCCTCGAGGTAAAGATGATGAGCAAGATAAACAATTGGGACAAGAACTTATACAAAACCCAAAAGAAATAGCTGAACATGTCATGTTGGTTGATTTAGCTCGAAATGATATAGGTCGAGTAGCTAAATATGGTACCGAGCATCTAGAAGATTTTATGGCTTTGGAACGCTTTAGTCATGTAATGCATATAACTTCTCAAGTAATTGGGGATCTTGATTCTCAATATAGTTCAATTGATGTATTGCGAGCTACTTTTCCAGCTGGAACTGTCTCAGGTGCTCCTAAAGTTAGAGCCATGGAGATAATCTCAGAATTAGAATCTCGCAAACGAGGCCTTTATTCAGGGGTAGTAGGTTATTTAGACTTTTCTGGAAATTTAGATGTTGCAATAGCAATTAGAACTATGGTGGTAAGTCCCGAGGGAATTGCCAGCATACAAGCAGGAGCGGGAATAGTTTTCGATAGCGATCCGATTGCAGAAAATATTGAGTGTTCCAACAAGGCATCTGCTTTATTATCAGCTGTTATCCCAGCTCGAGAAATGACAAAATTAAAAAAAGGTTTTTCTAACAGAAGCTGAATTTATATGAATTTACAAAACCAATTTGATAAAAGCTATTTTGCCCTCAAAGATGATGTAGGTGCTGTTTGGATAGATAGAGATTTTATTAAAATTTCAGGAAAAGATTCTTCTATTTATCTACAAGGGCAATTAACTCAAAATATTGATTTAGTCAAAGTTGGAGAGTCTGTTTTATCATTTATACTTGAGCCCCAAGGCAAAGTAGATGCTTTAGTTAGGGTTACAAAAATAGATGAACAACAGTGGTTACTTGATACCAATAAGGGCTTTGGTCAAGCTGTAGTTGATCGTCTTTGTAAGTATAAGCTGAGAATGAAGCTTCAAATAGAACTATTAGACTGGAAATGTTTAGGCATAAGAGGACCTAGGAGTATAGAATTCAAACCCACAAGTAATAATGAATCCAAAATTTATACTTTAGATTCTTCTTTGAGGACTATTGAAGGATTTGATTTAGTAGGCCTTGAGATACCCGAACCACAAAATGTTGCTATGTGTGATCCACAAGCATGGGATGCGCTTAGGATAGAAGCAGGAATTCCATATATGGGTTCAGAGCTTAATGAAAAAACAATACCGGCAGAAGCTGAAATTAATGATTTAGCAATTAGCTTTACCAAAGGTTGTTACACGGGTCAAGAACTAGTTGCTCGTATTGATTCTAGGGGTAATAATGTTCCTAAAAAGCTTAGGGGCATAATTATTGATTCAAGTCTTGAGGTTCCAATAGGTGCAGTTGTAAATCTTGAAGGAGAACAAGTTGGAACCATTTCTAGTAGTAGTTACTCTAGCCAAAAACAAAAATACATTGGATTAGCTTACCTAAAACGCAATGTTCCCTCCGTGGCTGAAGTTGTAGTTACTTGGGATGACGAACAAGCGCCTGCTATTTCAACAACGGTTCCTTTTTGAATAACTATCAAAAAATTTCCCAATTAGTCAGCTGCTGATAAACATTTTATTCAATGAAATGGACCGTTCTTCTTAATTTAATGATCTAAGAGCAATTTAAGTCTAATCATATCTAATCTTTTGTCTAAGGCACACTTAGTTATATTTACAACTAAGTGTTTTATATAATAGAAATATTTATGTAGTCATTGTATATATTTAAACGTTGTTTGCAATATAAAGTTATGATAAATGTTATCTACATAACTTTAATTAATTTAATAATTTTAATAAATATCTCCTATTTCAGATAAAGTAATTTCGGCAAATATCTCAACCATACATTCCTGGTGGTCAACAAAGTATCGCTCCACTCCTTATTTGTCTGGCAAGTGACTTAGCAGAAGAAGCCAGAATCTTAACTGCTGCTTCAGAAACTGGACAACTGGATCTGCCACTTAGTTTTGTGGCTAAATGAAGCAGCTAACATTGCAGCTTTATCAGATCTACCTGGATTATTATCTTCAGGCGGGGGAGATGGTATTACTACTGTTGTTGTGCTGCAAAGCCTTTGCCAAGCTAGAGCTCGCTGGGGTATAGACCAAAGCGATGCCATGTGGGAATCTTCAACTATAAAGATGGTTTTGCCTGGATTGTCTAATCCGCAAGACCTTAGCGACATCAGTTGT
>JAJYPT010000174.1 GCA_021795135.1 Actinomycetes bacterium | reverse complement strand
TGTCCTTCTACAAAATTTTGCATGACAATGGGACCCCTTATTAAACCGGCTAATATTATAAGTGAAACATATATATGGAATGGGTCAACTTGGAAAAAAATACCTTCCCCCAATCAAGCCAATGAAGTCTATTCACTTTCTTGTCCTTCTACAAAGCTATGTCTAGCAGGATCAGGATCAGGATCAAAAATAGTAGAATTCAAAGCTGCCTAAAACAGACATCTTATATATGGATGCTGCCCTTTCAAACTAATACATTTTATTTTTTCAACTAGATAACTATTTAGTCGTTTTTAGTACAAAAACAAGAAATAGAAGTAGATGGATTAAGAAAGTACTTCTGATATAGGAGTTGAAGTAGGAAGAAATTTCTACTTTTCAAAAAAACAATCTCTCAGATCAGCTCATTATAATAAATTAACCCAAGCGTTTCCTATTGCTTTACCCACAAAATGAGCGTTGGAGACAACTTCTCAGCCTCAAAAAATTCCCCTATTTGTATTTGAGAAGAAAACACAAAGGTTAATCCTTGTCCTGATTTTCCTTCAAGTATTTGCTGTTCTTGTTTATTCAAGTACATGCTAAGTTCCTTTAGCTAAAGGTATTACTTTAATATAATTTTTGATATAATATGGTATTCATACGTCTACATACCTCCCAATATTTATTTAAATGACACAATCAAATTTAAGCTCTATGATCTCTCATAAAACAGCTGAACCTGTCTATGTCCAACTTAGTATTTTACTAAAAAAGCTTGCTATTCAAATTGGTCCTGGAGGTCGTCTTCCTTCTGAGGCAGAACTAGTAAAACAATACAAGGTAAGCAGAAGTACAGTTCGACATTCAATTGAAACTCTTATAGACCAAGGGTTGTTAGTACGCCGTCAAGGTAAGGGAACATTTGTAAAAACTGAAAGAATTGTCCACCCTCTAGATTATTTGCGACCTTTTGTCACAATCTTTGAAGATATTGGGGAAAATCCTAAAATTGAGGTACTTATCTACGAATGGATTTCAAATATAGATTTATTACCAGAGCCGATTGCAAGCAAAGGACAAAAAGCGTTGCATGTTCAACGTTTATATAAACTTAATGAAAATCCCATAGCTCTTATAGATATCTTTGTTCCAGGTGAATTAGGCAAACAAATTAGTCGAAGCGATATAGAAGAACATCCCGTTTATCATATAATTCAAAATAAACTAGGTCGAGAACCTAGCTACGCAGATGTAACTGTTAGTTCAACCCCACTTATAAATACAACAATAAAATACCTAAATCTAAAGAAGGGAACTTTTGCCCTTTGTCTCCAACGAACTTCTTTCGACGCTCAAGGAGACTTACTAGAGTCTTCTTTACTATATTTAAATCCTAATAATTTTGAGCTCAAACTGCGAATTGATGCTCAAGGTTTACAAGAATTCAAATACGATTTCGACACTGAATCTGCTCCCAGACTTTCTCTTATTCAATCCGATTTAAATAATAGAATTTAGTTATAGAAAATAAAATACAATTAGCTAGCCAATAACGAACTTCTTCTAGTTTTTAAATAAAACAAAACTTAAAAATTTTGCTTCACTACATTAATTAAAATCCTTCATAAGTTACGTACCTAGATTTGAATAAAAATCATTTTTGACTTAATTTATGTTATTTGATAGCTTCATAGGTATGAATACGTATACATACCTATGAGGACAATTAGTATACTTAGAATACAGAATGAATACTAAACAAAAGCATCAAAGCCAATCATCAAAAATATTCAATTGTCATAGTACTGTACAACTAGAAGGATTTAAAAACCCTTCTAGTCAATATAAGTGGAGCTTCATACTACCAAATCAAGCCCAATTGCCCTTCCTGGATGCAATAATTACCCCCTCAGATTTTCCACTTAGATATGATGAATTAATTAAACTGCCCAGTCTTAAAGTAATTTCTTCTTATGGAACTTCTTATGACTACATAGATGTAAAAGCAGCTTCTGAACTAGGTATTTTAGTAACTAATACTCAAAATTCACCAGTTAGGGCTGTAGCTGAGCTAGGAATTAGTCTGATTTTGGCAAGTGTAAGAAACATCGTAAGACATGATCATTTGATTAGGAATAAAAATTGCTCTGGATTTGCCAATGAAGTTTTTAAATATCCTATTATATCTCATAATTTTTCAGAACAAATAGTAGGAATAATTGGATATGGCAAAGTTGGAAAAACTATTTTTGATTTAATAAAAAAATTAGGATTTAAAGCCTACTATTACCAACCCTCAGGCCCAGTGGGTGGAAATAGTAACTATAGGGATCTTCCACAGCTTCTAGCTAGTTCCGATGTTATAGTGCTTTGTACTTCTTTGAATTCCAAAAGCTACCATTTAATTAACTCTATCTCCCTAAGGCATATAAAACAGGGTTCCAAAATTGTAAATATTAGTCATGGGCTATGTATAGATGAATTGAGCCTTATAAGAGCTTTAAAGACTAATCGTATAAGTGGAGCTGCCCTAGATGTATTTGAGTACGAACCGCGCATAAGTAAAGAGCTTATAGAAATGGATCAAGTAATTCTATCTCCTAATGCAGGAGATAGAACAATTGAAGCAAAGCGAGCAATGACAGCTGAAGCTGTTGAAAATATAATTCAAGCTTTAAATAAAACGCCTCAAAATGCTATTAATCTAGACTTTTGGCAACGTAGAGACTTTTGATCATACTTTTGATCAAATTTGTTAAACCAAACATAGTACTTTAGCTATCAGTACTACAACTTGTTGTTCTGCTTTTGTTGATTATGTGGTTCTACCACACAGAACTAAAGTCATAGACTTTCTATTGAGATCCTATTTTGGTAAAGCCAAAAATATTTAACATAGCAAAAATTACCTAAATAAGTTGTATAATTTTTAGATGATAATGTTTGAATATTCAAAAGTAGATATTTTTATCAAATGGATCTTGTAAATTTTGAAAACCTACTCAAGATGATAATAAGAAGAGCAATTAGAACACTTTGGGGAATAGTACTTATAGCTTTTGGCATATCTGTATTCAACATTGGTGGAATAGTATTGATAATTTTAGGAATTTTGGTTTCAGTTAGTGCTATCACGGGCAGCTGTCCTACTTTTTTATCTAAAAAATCTAATTGTTCTATATCTAAAGTCTAAATATAGATTTTTTTGAGATTTATTTCTCTATCAATCATGCCAAACATAAAATCCTAGGCGGGTCACTTTGGTCATCTTTTAATCAAGCCAACTTTGACCATTTTAGGTAATCTCCAGCAATATTTTAGTAAAAGTTCTTTCAATAGCTACTTCTAAATTCTCGTTCTTGCTAAATTGAATTATTTTCTCTTTGATTATAAAATAATCTTACTTTTTGTGATCAAAACCATCTCAAGATTCTACTTTGTGACGTCGAGCTAAAAAAATATTGACTCCAGCGAAAAGACCTAGTAAAACAATTAAGGAAATGGCCGTTATTTTTACCCATTCAGGACTATCTCGAGCCAATAAAGCAGCTCCAGAAATTGCTCCAACAATCACAAATGCCAATATTGACCCCACTAAAAGATAGGATTTAGAATCTTCCATTTAACTCCTTTTTTAAATTGGTTTAAAAGCTGAAATAGTTTAAATAGATATAAAATCAAGCTATTAGAACTTAGCTCTTGGGTCAATAACACCCCTGTTACCAATAGCTAAGTTAAGAAGTTTTAAATAAAATCATTTGACAAATGGGTCTTGACTTTTTACAGCTAGAAAAATCCTAACCATAAAACACATGTCGCTTTCTTACCAAAATGAGCTCGGGGTGGAAAGCCCATGACTTTAGTTCTGCGTTGTAGAACCCCGCCCGGACCTAGGTCCGAGGAAATGATGCTCCTATCTTGAAAACCAAAAGACAGCCGCATAAATGACACAAGTTCGCTATAACTACCGATTGAGAGTGAGTCCGCCTCAAGATGGCCTACTCCAAGGGGTATTTG
>JAJYPT010000173.1 GCA_021795135.1 Actinomycetes bacterium | reverse complement strand
CAAAATAGCTCTAACTCTACTTTGTCTTTGTTATCAGGATCTCATAATATTGGAATTTGGGAAAATGGACCTAAACAATTTAGAATAGCTATATATTCACCTTTATCTGAAGTTGACATCATACGCAATCATTCCAGTTTATGGTTGTGGAATAGCAAATCCCTTACAGCAACTCACGCTTCTTTAGCCAACAAAACAGCCCTGGGTCATAGCCATAAAAATAACAAGTCAATGATGCCCACTACAGCATTGACAAATAAATTACTAACCCATCTCGGCTCCTCCGCCACTACTAAAGTATTAGGACCGACTCAAATTGCTGGACAAAATGCCTATACATTAAGTGTTAGTCCAAATTCTTCTTCTTCATTGATTTCCTCTATCCAAGTAGGTATAGACCAATCAAATGGAATGGTGCTAAAAGTAGCAGTTATTCCAAAAGGGGCAACTGCTCCTGCTTTTTCTCTAGGCTTTAGCAGTATTTCTTTTGCTAGTCCTTCTAATTCTATTTTTTCTTTTACCCCACCCAAAAATAGCAACCTAAAAGAACTAGCATCCAAACCTTTGGCTCAGAAAGCTTCTTCAAACAAGACTCATTTTAGATCTATATCTAAAAATCCTTTGGGTCTACAAATACTAAACAAAGGTTTTGGAACCAAAGTAGCAGCATTACCCGTAGCTTCTTTACCTGCTAAAGACCTAAAAATGCTAAATATGATTGCTTCACATGGTCAAACAGTAACTGGATCTTTTGGGACTGGCAAAGTAATAACAACTTCTTTAATAAACATGCTAATAACGCCTAAATATATTTTTATAGGTCCAGTAAATACCACAACTTTAGAAACTTCAGCTGCATCTAAGTTTTAGTAAAAAAACTTAGATGCAAAATATAGCAATCAAGACCGAAAATCTTACCAAAAAGTTTGGTAAGACAACAGTGGTGAATTCTCTCAATCTAGAGGTTCCTTCTGGGTCAATATTTGGTTTTTTGGGTCCAAATGGAGCTGGGAAAACGACTACTATACGAATGCTCTTAGGACTTGTTTATCCAACTAGTGGCCAAATTAGCATTTTAGGCAAAAATATGCCTTCCCAAAGAAAACAAATACTTCCCCTGTTGGGAGCTTTAATAGAAGGTCCTTCTTATTATCCTTTTTTATCTGGCTGGGATAACTTAGCTCGTTTGTATTCCATGGGGACAAACGATAAAAAGCAAAAAGCTGCACAAATAGATAGAGCTCTTTTTCAAGTTGGACTTTCAGATGCAGCTAATAAAAAAGTTCGTGCCTATTCCTTGGGCATGAGACAAAGACTGGGACTAGCTGTAGCTTTACTCAAACCATCTCAGCTGTTGATATTAGATGAACCCACAAATGGCTTAGATCCCCAAGGAACTATAGAAGTCAGGTCTTTAATAAGAGATATCGCAGCAAAGGGTACTACTGTTATTTTATCTTCTCATCTACTGTTTGAAATAGAACAAATTTGTTCTCATGCAGCGGTTCTAAAAGAAGGAAATTTAGTAGCCCAAGGAGAAATAGGCCTACTAACCAATACTGGCTTAGAACTACAATCTGAGGTTTCAGATGTAGTTAAGGCTTCTCAAGTCCTAAAACACATTACTGGCAATGAAGTTGAAATTGATAAAAGTTTTGTCAAAGTCCGCCTTGATGGAAACATAACTATTGAACAATGTTGCAAAGCACTAGTAGAAGCAGATATAGGAGTAAGATCCTTGGGGACTAAAACAAAAACCCTAGAAGAAGTTTTTGTTGAGCTAACAGGGGCAAGTGGCGATGTTTAATAGTGAATTGAAATTAACTTTTAGCCGTTTGCGAACAAAGATTCTTATACTGGCACTTTCTGCTGTACCGATAGCTTTGGCGGTAGTACTAAAACTTTTTGGATCCCCCCAAGCTGGGCGAGGACCAAACTTTATAGACCAAGTAACCAACAATGGAGTTTTTGCTGCTTTAGCTGGTATTGGAGTAGTTATACCCTTTCTCCTGCCCTTGTGTGTCTCAGTAATTGCAGGAGATACCGTAGCTGGAGAAGCTTCTTTTGGAACTTTACGTTATGTATTGACCCAACCAGTCTCTCGCCTATACTTATTGATAATTAAATTTTTATCAGGAGTTATTTTTTCAATAATAGCAGCAGTTAGCATAGCCATAGCTGGTCTGATTATAGGAGTAATTCTATTTCCCATTGGACCTGTTACAACTTTATCTGGAACTACTATAGGACTGGAATCAGGTGCTATTCATATCTTGGCGGCGTCTTTAGTGGTTGGGTTGTCTATGTCAGGATTAGTTGCAATTGGTGTATTTATCTCTACTGTTACAGAAAATCCATCTGCAGCCATGGCAGGTACTGTCGCTATTGCCATCACAAGCCAGGTTCTAGATGCTTTACCCCAAGTGTCTAGTATTCATCCTTTTCTATTTACCCATTTTTGGAGTGCATGGGGAGACCTTTTGCGCTTTCCTGTAACGTTTTCTGGTATTGAGTCAGATCTAGGTATACAAATTATCTATATAGCAATTTTCCTATCTGCTGCTTGGGCTAAATTTTCTTACTCTGACATAACAAGTTGAATTTTTAAATGAATTCAGCTCTAGCCCTATGAAGTCGAAATAAATAATTAATTAATATAATTTAATCAGCTAGGGCTAGGTATAGTATCTTATGTCTATAAATGACATCTTAAAAAAAGTATTACCTGAAGATCGCTTATTTCTACTTACTACTAAAAATCATCCAGACATTTTTTTGCAGATTCGTTCTCAAAATATTATTTCACGAGTTCGATTAATTGCTATCATTTTCACTTTTTTTCCCTTGATACGCTTCCTGATTGAAGTGTTTATACTTCCTTCTTTTTTTCATTTCCATATATCATTTAGATTAGAAATTGGCCTTTTAGTAGTAGCTGGTGGTTTTGCTACTTTAGGTTTGATTCTTTATTGGAAACCTAAATCAATTAATTACCGTTTAGCAATAATTATTCTATTATTGATCCCATCTGGTTATTTTTTATTTTCTCGATTTATATTATCTTATGGACACCTCAATGCTGCTTCTACCACAGTTAGCGACATAGATCTATTTTTACCATTTGTCATTGTGTCTCTAATGAGTGTATTTCCACTCGTTTTTTTAGAATTTATAGCTTTTAGCACTATTTTAATTACCACCTTATCTATTCCTTCTATATTAAGTTTTAGCTCTATCCCCTCAAGTATTAATAATTTTGCTATTCCCTGGTATATGTTTTTAGTGGGAGTGATTGGTCTTATTGCAAGTATCAGCCAACTACATGCTAGTAAAACAATTTTTTTACAAGCCTCGACTGATCATCTAACGAAACTTTATAATCGTCGATATGGCGAAAACATTTTGACCTTGTTCTACACTCAAGCAAAGCGTCATCAACATCCACTTTCAGTTGCTTTTTTTGATTTAGATAATTTCAAATCCATCAATGACAAATGGGGACATGAAGTAGGAGATGAAATATTACAAAATATTGCTACTTTTTTAAAACTCAATATTCGTTCAGAAGATGTAGTCATTCGTTGGGGCGGAGAAGAATTTGTTGTACTAATGCCTTATGCAACCATACAACAAGCAACAAATCGTCTTGATAAAATACTAAAAACTACCCTTGTGCCAAATTCTGTGGGTGTATCGGTGACAATGAGTGGGGGTATTTGTGAAATTTGGAACGACAATATCAAAGACGAAAAAAGTCTCATACAATTGGCCGATTCTAGGATGTATAACGCTAAAGCATCTGGGAAAAACCAAATTATAGCTAGCTAGGAAGCTGACGTTTCCAGGTTAGATAATTACCTGTTTTATTACTTTCTGTAGATTTCTTATTCAATATTTTGAAAGATCAAATCATCGACTTGGAAATTTAAGGCAGTAGAATAGGACTAGACATAGCAACTATAAGACTTATTCCAAGTCAGAAGTTGATCTTATTCTTAATTTGCCAAGGAGCAAATGTTATGATGAACCCAGGATTCAATTTCTTGTGGCCAA
>JAJYPT010000172.1 GCA_021795135.1 Actinomycetes bacterium | reverse complement strand
TAATTATCCCCACAAAAGACAATGATTTGCTTATCCCAAGTGGCAAAAACCCAAGGAGTAAAACTAGAAATCCAAAAAGAGCAGATAATTTATAATAAAAACTAATAGGTTTATTCATATTGATCGCCCTCATTCTTGTGTTTAATTTTTTGTCACAACATCTTTTATCTTTAGTAAAGATCATTCCTGAGCCAAAAAACCCAGCCCGGAGAGCAATTATGGATTAGGAGACAGAGATTGTGTTATGTAAAAACTCTTCGGTTTTTCATATTTTTTTATTGACACTAATATATTTTATGTATTAGTGTCAATAAAAAAATAATATACTAAGACTTCATGAAAAACATATACTTACATGAAGTCTTTTTTATGTAAATTATTTTTTAAACAATATATTTCAATTGAAAGGACCTTAACTATGGTGTTTCATCTGGCTGGGTTTTTAGGATCCGGTTTTGGAATAGCAAATCAGATTGTTTCATTTACTACAGGACTACTCATTGGGTAGCCGCCATAAATTATTTTGGAGCTGTATGCTATCTCGTTCAACAGATTTATTTTTGTTAGATGAACCGTTTTCGGCCTTAGATGTAGATTCACTACATATTATAACTACCTTTTTACAAAATTTTGTTTCTCAAGGTGCAAGCATTGTTTTTGCATCTCATCTAGAAGATATAAGTACTTCTTTTTCAAATCGTATTTTTACATTGAAGGCAGGACAACTTAGGGAAATAATCAAGGAGGAATAGAAACATGGATTATTCAAGAAAACCTTTAGGTCTTGTGGCGGGAATTGTTTCTATCTTATGTGTTATCTCTGGGATTAAAGTGGGAAAAAATATCTATCTAGGTCAGATGGCTTTATCCCCACTCCATATAAGCTATAACAAACTAGTTGTAGCGGGGATTTTTATCTTGGCATTTTGGATAACTACTAAATTCAAGAAAGAATCTGCCCCTCTATGGATGCGTCGTCAACAGGCAATACTTTCCATAACGATGCTAATAGCAGTAATTTCTTACTTTATTTTTTATTGATTTAGTAAATAACTCAGTTTCAATCTTGAAACGTTACTTTTGACTCTAACACCTGGGATCTCAACTAACAATATATTGTATCTGGAAAGCTTTTTGGCTCAAACCTACCTTGTCCAATGCTTTAATATCTCAACAGATCCTAATTTAGTTAAAGTAAGAAATATCGTGGGTTCCTATCTAAATCCTCTAGATAAAGCCCTTATATAGAACTTAACAGTACTGACTAGATTTTTTGTTCCCAATTGGTTCTCTACGAAAGGATCCAGTTCTTAGATCCACCTATTTTATTAACGGTGCCTGTAGTTTTAGACAATGAGTGAGACTTTGTAGTTGTTTGAGATACTAAGCCACTTACCTGTTTGTGTTGATGAGTTGTAGGTAGAAATACAGCGATAGTGCTAAGAGCTATAACTACCACTAGAGAAAGAATTACAAAACGAAAAGGATGTTGCACCCATTCTTGAGAATTGTAATGTGGCTTTAGAGTTTTATATGTCATGATTTTCCTTGTAGGGATAAACTCAATCTCATTGTAGGTTTCTATTCTGAGATTTAGCTCTATAGATCCTGAGATCTAGCTGTATAACTAGAGCCTTTAGTTATGATGAAAGCCAGTGCCTTCACTTTGATCTAGAGAATGAGACATGGGGTGAGAATCAAAATAGTTCAAACTTCTTTGGACATCTTGGAGAAATTGATTAGCTAAGTCTTTATAAAAACCATGTCTGACAACAACTCTTTGTATGGCTAGATTTTCTAAATTTGCAGGCAAAGTATAAGTTGGCACTTGCCATCCCCAAGTACGGAGTTGATTAGATAGATCGAATAGGTTAAAAGAAGTTTTAGCATCTTCGGACAATTTCCAAGTTACCACCGGCAATCCTTGGATGGGGTTGTGGATAATTTCAAAAGGACCAATTTCAACTAACTTTTGAGCTAAATAAGTTGCGGTGTTTCTAAGTTCTTGATTGATCTTTCTATAACCTTGGTATCCAAGGCGTAAAAAGTTGTAATACTGGACAATAACTTGTCCTCCAGGGCGAGAAAAATTCAATGAGAAAGAAGGCATATCACCTCCGAGGTAATTGACATGAAAGATGAGTTCTTCTGGTAGATGATCTTTTTGTCTCCAAAGAATCCAACCAAGACCGAGAGGTGCTAATCCATATTTATGACCAGAAGAATTGATGGAATGTACTCTTGGGAGTTGGAAATCCCAAATAAAATTGGAGTCTAAAAAAGGAGCTACAAATCCTCCACTTGCTGCATCTACGTGAAGAGGAATATCAAGTCCGGTTTTTTCTTGGAAGTCATCTAGGGCTTTACTAATTTTTGCAACAGGTTCATATTGACCAGTAAAGGTAGTACCAAGGGTTGATACAACCCCTATTGTGTTTTCATCACAATATTTGACAACTTGTTCACCAGTAGAGGTATAGGTGGAGTCTTGCATAGGTATCTCTCGGAGCTCTACATCAAAGTATCTAGCAAACTTATGCCAACAAACTTGAACTGGTCCACTTACTAAATTGGGACGTTCAATACTTTTACCTGCTGATTTTCGTTTTGCTTCCCAGAGTCTTTTTAACGCTAGACCCCCCAACATAGCTGCTTCACTAGAGCCGGTAGTAGAGGTTCCAATAGCTTGTTTTTCTTCTGGGCAATTCCAAAGATGGGCCAAAATATTGATACATCTAGCTTCTATTTCTGCAGTTTGGGGATATTCATCTTTATCTACAATGTTTTTACTAATAGCTAGATCCATCAAAGTATGTACTTGGGGCTCTTCCCAAGTGCCACAAAAAGTTGCAAGATTTTGTCTTGCGTTTCCATCTAGCATCAATTCATCAGAAATTATTTGTAAAACTTGATCAGGATCATTTTGTTTTTGGGGGATTCTATGACTAGGAAGAGCTTCATCTAAATTACTAGAGAAAATATCGCTTTGAGTATTTAGTTCGCGTTTAGAATGAAGCATTAGCCATCTCCCACTTTTTTAAAATTATATGGATCTACCTGGGCACTATGTTACTAGTAAACCCAGGTATTGTTTGATCAGTCTTTTTGCAAAAGTCTATGTTTGATTTAATTTAGAAAATGTTCTAGTTCAGACATAGATTTTGCTTCTTTAATACTTTTTGTAAAAGCCCACGTTGCAACTCCAAATAGAACCACAACAGCTAAAATGAATCCGATTCCAATGTGGTGGAGGTTGTGGACTTTAATAGAAGTTGTTATGGTGGCTTTTGCTATAAGGCTTGGAATAACAATTCCAACTATACCTGAGAGGATGAATCCTATTCCACCTCCGCTAAGTATTCTACCAGCAGTTTTTTTGGCAACATATTCTAAAGCTTTTTGTCCGAGATGTCTTTTTTGCATCCAAGCTCCCACAACAAGGCCAAAAAGTACTTGAGTTACCATTGTTCCAAGTCCAAACAAAGCGCCAGGTACCCATCCTACCCAGACATTTGGCATTGTTGGAACTAGTACTGTATAAACTATAATTGCAAAAGCTCCAATCCCCCATCCAGCGATAAAGCCATGTATTAAAGGCATTGTCATAGGTATGGAATCACCGTGGTTTTTTTTGTGTAATTTGTCGGTTAGGTGAATAGATTTACCTCTTTTTAGGATATATATTCCCGATCCCAACATTACTGTTCCTACCACTACATAAACTTCATATTGCCATCTTGTGGCAAATTCAAAACTAGCCAGTGCTACAAAAGCAAGTTCTGCAGCTATTGCTCGCTGCAGGGCAAAAGCAGCAGAGAATAATAATCCTACTTTGCGTCCACCTTTTGAAGAATAACTTCCCACAGAATAAGAAAAAGTTATAGGCCAAGTATGTTCATCTGGGGTAATTCCATGAACCATACCGAGCAAAAATGCTGTTATTAGGGCCATTGCTATAGAAAGGTGGCCAGGGTTCCACAGATTGATCATTATAGGTTCCTTTGGGGGCTTAGATCGTTTGATAATTGACAGTTAGGGCAGGATCCTTCGAGATCGGAA